>NZ_JBBMES010000003.1:0-308933 GCF_040096395.1 Lachnospira hominis (ex Hitch et al. 2025)
ATCCGTATAGTCAGTATCGTTCAACGCATTATACAAAGATAATAAATCCTTAGGATTTTTAAAGATAAACCGAAACAAGACGTCTTTATGGTTCCGGTTTAGTAATGGTTCATTGGTCAATAGGCAGTCCTCCTTAAAATAATGTTTAATATATATTAATAATATAGTAATATTTTAAATATGTCAATAGTATATTTTATAAAATAAAAATAATATGACTGACACTTACTTGACATTTATTGATGACAAGTATATAATACAAAATGACAAAGATAATTGTCAATATACATAAACTTTTTTTATAAAATTTTGGAGGTGTCTTATGATACTGCGAAATCGGTTAAAGGAACGCAGAGCGGCACTTAATGTTAATCAGCAGAAGATGGGTGCGTTGTGTGGCGTATCAAGGCAGACGATAAGCCTTATAGAAAGAGGAGATTATTCACCGTCGGTTACTCTTGCGTTGACAATTGCCAAAGTATGCGGCGTTACAGTTGAAGAGGTATTTTATCTGGAGGAGGAAGAAAATAATGGAGAATCAGGAAATTAAAGAAGCTAACAGGAAAGCTATGCCTATGTTTATATTATTGGTAATTGCAGGGGCGGCAGCCGGTGGTATAATGGGATTTGTAATTGCAAAATATGGATTGCATGGATTTTCAGAAAATATTGAACGTGTGGCAGACGTATTTTCAACATTTGTTGCACCATGGATGATGTTTACAATAGCGGTTTTTGTTCCGTTAATATTAAGCCCTTATTATATGAAAACTAAAAAAATGCTTTTGTCATGGGATTGTGAAGATGAAGAAATATCAGATGGCATAGAGAAAAGATTGTCGGTTATTATCTGGGTTACGAGTTGTGGACTTATTATTTCATATTTTCTTATTGGGGCAGTGTATTCAAACGGCTTAGAAATATTTGATAATAATAAAGGCGTATTTTTACCGTTTAGCATAGGTATTGTAGCATTTATGGCTATTCTGGTTGAGGTTGTTATTTTTCAGCAGAAATGTGTGGATTTATCTAAAATTATGAATCCTGAGAAAAAAGCATCTGTGTATGATATGAGATTTCAGAAAAAATGGATGGAAAGCTGTGATGAGGCCGAGAAAATTATAGTTGGAAAATGTGCATTTAAAGCATACAGTGTGACTAATAGCGTATGTTCCGTATTGGAGATTGTTCTTGTTATTTGTGCACTTGCATTTGGAACGGGTTTTTTGCCGGCACTCGTTGTATGTATAATATGGCTGGTAAACACATCTGTATATTGTAAGGAAGCTATGAAATATTCAAAAGCAGGTAATAAGATAAATTATGTATAGTAAATCATAACAAAAGACAAGGAGAACAATAATATGACAGTATATCAGAGAGTTGTAATTATCGCAGCTGTCTGCCTTTGTATAGGTGGCATTATGATGTTATTAGATGTTCCGTTTATGACAAAAGGCATGAAACAAAAGTATACAGATGAATCTGTAAAATCATATTATAAAAAAGCCGGGGTATGTTACGTTATAATGGCAGTGGGTGCCGTTTTGGAATCTGTTGCAAAATCCGGAACAGTGCTGCATGATGCCGGCTGGGTATTATTTATAGCCGGTGTTATTATTCCTATGTTTTTATCAAAGGGTTTACAGAGTAAATAAAGGGTGATTTTATACATTACGTGCAGCATAATCTGTGTGTGACACAGGTGAAAATAAGAGAAGTATTAAAGCTTGATAAAAATACACCTTGACATAGCTGATGCCGGGGTGTATTATTTTGCTCACAAAGATACCATACAGGGGTATGCTATACATGGCGTTGCTTGTATGATATTCTATGAAGTGCATTATATACATTGTTATAAGATGTACGGTCACATAACAGAATTATATAGAAAGGCAGGTAAATGAATTGGAAGAATGTGAACATTGCAGACATAAAGAACGTTCTGATAAAGAATACAGGGATTTAATTAACAGATTAAGCAGAATAGAAGGACAGATAAGAGGAATTAAGGGAATGGTTGAAAAAGGTGCATATTGTCCGGATATTCTTATTCAGGTGTCGGCAGTTAATGCAGCACTTAACAGTTTTAACAAAGTTTTGCTTGCAAACCATATAAAATCCTGTGTTACTACAGATATTAGAGCCGGTAAGGAAGAGACTGTAGATGAACTTGTCACAGTGCTTCAGAAGCTTATGAAATAAGAAAATCAGCTTAGCATAATAATAATTTTGTTCAATGATAAAAACATATAAAAAACAGGCAGGTGATATTTAATTATGAAACAGTATATAGTTACGGGAATGAGCTGTGCAGCGTGTAGCAGCCGTGTTGAGAAAGCTGTGTCAAAAGTAGAAGGAGTAGAGAACTGCTCGGTAAGCCTTCTTACCAATTCAATGGGAGTTGAAGGTACGGCAAGTGATGAAGCGGTAATAAAAGCTGTTGAAGATGCGGGATACGGTGCATCTTTAAAAACATCACATACGGCGTCGGATAAAAGTGGAACATCACAGAAGAGCGGTTCTCAGGGAATGTATGCGGCACAGGAGGACATGTTAAAAGACAGGGCAACACCTGTATTAAAAAAGAGATTTATAGCATCTGTAGGATTTCTTATAGTGCTTATGTATATTTCAATGGGACATATGATGTGGGGCTGGCCGCTTCCGTCATTTCTTGAAGGCAACCATGTTGCAATGGGACTTATACAGATGCTTCTTACAATAATTATTATGGTTATTAACCAGAAGTTTTTTATAAGCGGATTTAAGGGACTTTTGCATAAAGCACCTAACATGGATACACTTGTTGCACTCGGTTCAGGTGCGGCGTTTGTATACAGCACATATGCATTGTTTGCTATGACAGATGCACAAGTACGCATGGATATGGACGGCGTAATGCACTACATGCATGAATTTTATTTTGAATCAGCGGCTATGATTCTTACACTTATAACAGTCGGAAAGATGCTTGAAGCCCATTCAAAAGGAAAGACAACAGATGCGATAAAAAGCCTTATGAAGCTTGCACCAAAAACAGCTAATATAATACGTGACGGCAGTGAGTTAAATGTTCCTGTTGAAAATGTAAAAAAAGGTGATATATTTATTGTAAGACCAGGGGAAAATATACCTGTAGACGGTATTGTTGTCGAGGGAAGCAGTGCGGTAAACGAAGCAGCACTTACAGGTGAAAGCATACCTGTTGACAAGTCGGCGGGGGATAATGTTTCTGCGGCAACACTCAACCAGTCAGGATTTTTAAAGTGCGAAGCGTCAAGAGTCGGTGAAGATACAACACTTTCACAGATAATACAGATGGTAAGTGATGCAGCGGCAACAAAGGCTCCAATTGCGAAGATAGCCGACAGGGTATCAGGCGTATTTGTTCCTGCTGTAATAACGATAGCCTTGATAACAATAGCGGTATGGCTTATTGCAGGTCAGTCTGTCGGATTTGCACTTGCAAGAGGAATATCAGTTCTTGTAATAAGCTGTCCGTGTGCTCTTGGGCTTGCAACACCTGTTGCAATTATGGTCGGTAACGGAATGGGTGCAAAAAACGGCATGATGTTTAAGACTGCGTCATCTCTTGAGGAAACAGGAAAGATTGATATAGTCGCACTTGATAAGACAGGAACTATAACGAGCGGTGAGCCTAAGGTTACAGATATAATATGTGCTGATGGTTTTGGCAAAAATGATTTGCTTGAAAATGCCTACTCTATTGAAATGCTCTCAGAGCATCCTCTTGCAAAAGCAGTTACGGGATATGTAAAAGACAATAAGAGCGATATTTTTAACAAAAAATACAATATTACGGAATTTCAGGCACTTGCAGGTAACGGATTATCAGGCATAAACGGTGAAGATAAGATTACAGGCGGAAGTCTCAAATTTATGAGCAACACAGTAAATGTGCCTAAGGAAATGGATAAAAAAGCACAGGAACTTGCAGAGCAGGGAAAAACACCGCTTTTGTTTGCTAAGAATGATAAACTTCTCGGAATTATAGCTGTTGCCGATGTTATAAAAGAAGAAAGCGGTCAGGCTGTAAAAGAACTTCACGACATGGGCGTAAGAGTTGTGATGCTTACGGGAGATAATGAAAGAACCGCCAAAGCAATAGGAAGACAGGCTGGTGTCGATGAAGTTATAGCGGGAGTTCTTCCTGATGGAAAAGAAGCTGTTATAAGAAAACTTAAAGAAAGCGGCAAGGTTGCAATGGTTGGTGACGGAATCAACGATGCACCCGCTCTTACAAGAGCGGACATAGGTATTGCAATCGGTGCGGGAACTGACATAGCCATAGATGCGGCTGATATAGTTCTTATGAAGAGCCGTCTCACAGACGTTTCTGCGGCAATAAGATTAAGCCGTGCAACATTAAGAAATATCCACGAAAATTTATTCTGGGCATTCTTTTACAATATAATCGGAATACCGCTTGCGGCCGGTGTATGGATTCCATTATTCGGATGGACATTAAATCCGATGTTTGGTGCTGCAGCAATGAGTCTTTCAAGCTTCTGCGTTGTAACAAATGCGTTGAGACTGAATCTTTTCAAGGTATATGATGCTTCACATGACAGAAAACGTGTAAAAAAGCATGATAATAATAAAAACAGTAAAGGAGAAAAAAATATGGAAAAGACACTTAATATCGAAGGAATGATGTGTGGACACTGCGAGGCAAGAGTAAAGAAAGCTCTTGAAGCACTTGCACAGGTAGATGAGGCTGTAGTAAGCCATGAGAGTGGTACGGCAGTAGTAAAGCTTAATGTTGATGTTGACAATGCTGTTCTTAAAGAAGCTGTTGAGGCACAGGACTACAAAGTTACAGGAATCAACTAAATCATAAATAATTATAAAATTGCAAAAATATCAGAAATCACAAAAAATATTGGAAGGCAGGTAAAGACAGATGAACGAAATCATAGAAAACATGAAGACAAGAAGAAGTATAAGAAAATTTAAGTCAGATGCACTTCCTCAAGATGTGCTTGACAGAATTCTTGAAGCCGGAACATATGCCCCGACAGGAATGGCAGCACAGTCCCCTGTTATAATTGCGGTTACAAACAAAGAGCTTAGGGATAAGTTATCTGCTATGAATGCAAAGATTATGGGAAAACCTGAAGATTTTGATCCATTTTACAATGCACCTGTTGTTCTCGTTGTGCTTGCAGATAAAAGCAGACCGACACATGTTTATGACGGAAGCCTTGTGATGGGAAATCTTATGCTTGCGGCACATTCAGAGGGAATTGGAAGCTGCTGGATTCACCGTGCGAAGGAAACATTTGAGAGCGAAGAGGGAAAGAGTATCCTTAAACAGCTTGGAATTACAGGTGATTACGAAGGCATAGGAAACTGCGTGCTCGGTTATGCAGATGGTGATGAACCTAAGGCTCATCCGATTAAGGATAATTACGTATACTATGTAAAGTAAATATTGATAGAAATATCAAAAAAGTAAATATTAAATCTTTCCCAAAATGTAGTAATATAAGATTGAATTTTATGGAAAGGGGCTGCCGCTATAATGATTAATTTTGAACGATTAATTTACATGCGGCAGCCCTTTTTAAGAAAGGTATTAACAGGTATATTAATGAGAGAATTAAGTCAGAGAACATCACAATTTACGGATTCAGTAATAAGAAGAATGACAAGAGTTGCCAATAAGTACGGTGCAGTTAATTTATCACAGGGATTTCCTGATTTTGACCCGCCAGAAGCCATTACAGACAGGTTGGCAGAGGTTGCAGGCGAAGGTCCTCACCAGTATGCGCTTACATGGGGAGCAAAGAATTTCAGGGATGCACTTGCGGCAAAACAGGAGCATTTTTCGGGAATGAAAATAGATGCAGAAAGTGAAATAGTAGTTACATGTGGAAGCACAGAAGCTATGATGGCAGCAATGATGTCGGTTGTAAATCCGGGAGATAAAGTTATCATTTTTTCGCCTTTTTATGAAAATTATGGTGCTGATACAATACTTTCGGGAGCAGAGCCGGTTTACGTTCCTTTAGTACCGCCTGAATTTAAGTTTGATGCTAATGTACTTGAAGATGCATTTAAAACAGGAGCCAAAGCACTTATTTTGTGTAACCCTTCAAATCCCTGCGGCAAAGTATTTACAGAGGGAGAACTTAAAATTATATCAGAACTTGCAATAAAATATGATACATATGTTATAACAGATGAAGTATATGAGCATATTATTTATGAACCGAATAAACATATATATATTTCAACGCTTCCGGGAATGAGAGAGAGAACAATTATATGTAATTCGCTATCAAAAACCTATTCAATTACGGGCTGGAGGCTTGGATATGTTATTGCAAATCCACAGATTGTAGACAGAGTAAAGAAAGTGCATGATTTCCTTACAGTAGGAGCTGCAGCACCGCTTATGGAGGCGGCAGTTACTGGTTTGAAATTCGGTGATGACTATTATAAAGAACTTCAGAACCATTATACACATATGAAAAATCTGTTCTGTGACGGTTTAAAAAATCTCGGACTTACATTTAGTGAGCCGCAGGGAGCTTATTACGTACTTATGGATGTTTCAGAATTTGGTGTAAAGGATGATGTGAAATTCTGTGAGTGGATGACACAGCATGTCGGAGTTGCGGCAGTTCCGGGTTCTAGCTTTTTCAGGGAAGATATCCATTCACTTGTAAGATTTCATTTTGCAAAGAAAGACAATACGTTAAATGCGGCTCTTGATAATCTTTCATCATTAAGAAAAAAATGTGCTGATGCACAAAATGTCATTTGGAGATAATAATTTTTATATTTTTTTAAGAAAAACTCATATTAATTTTCTTTATATTCGTACCCCATAGTGGTAATATCTAGAAATGCAATTGGAAAAGGAGAGAGACTATGGGCAGAATATTTAAAAATCTTGTACCATATTGGAAGTCTGTAATTATGATACTGGTACTTCTTGTACTGCAGGCGTTTTGTGATTTGTCACTTCCACAGTACACATCGGATATTATTGATGTAGGAATCCAGAATAAAGGTGTAGGACATGTTATGCCTGAGGCTGTAACAGAGGATGAATATAATCTGGCACAGCTTTTTATGACAGACAGTGAAAAGACAATCTGGCAGGAAAGTTATGACAATGATAATGGTATTTACAGATGCAATGTAAAGAGCGAAAAGAAACTGTCATCTTATGATGATGAACTTGTTTTACCGCTTATAATTAATAATCAGATGACAGATGAAGAAAAACAGAAGCTTCTTGCTATGTCACAGGCAGGAATGTTAAGCGATGAAATGGTTTCACAGATCAGGGAAAAAGCTGAAGAAACAGTTGATACGATGGGTTCTACACTTGTAAAGTCAATGGGAATCGCATATGCAGTAAAGCAGGATACTAATGCTGGAATTGATATGGATGCATTGCAGACAAAGTATCTGTGGGTTTCAGGAGCCAAGATGATAGCGATGGCACTTCTTGTTGCACTTACTACAGTTCTTGTTGGACTTGTAGCTTCAAGAGTAGCAGCCGGAATCGGACGTGATTTGCGTGGCAGTGTATACAAGAATGTAATGAATTTTTCAAATGCAGAGATGGATAAATTCTCGACAGCATCTCTTATAACACGAACAACTAATGATATACAGCAGGTACAGCTTGTGACTGTTCTTATGCTTCGTATGGTTTTATATGCACCTATACTCGGTGTAGGCGGTATTTTTAAGGTGATGCAGACAGGTGCAGGCATGGAATGGATTATAGCACTTGCGGTGCTTATAATAATCGGAATTGTAATGGTACTTATGGTAGTTGCAATGCCTAAATTCAAACTTATGCAGAAGCTTGTTGATAATGTCAATCTCGTATCAAGAGAAATTCTTACAGGTCTTTCCGTAATACGTGCATTCGGACGTGAAAAGAAAGAAGAGGAGCGTTTTGATGATGCCAATAAGGCACTCACTAAGACAATGCTTTTTACAAACCGTGTAATGACATTTATGATGCCTCTTATGACATTTATCATGTACGGAATTAATGTACTTATCATATGGGTAGCTGCACACAAGATTGACAGCGGAAGCATGCAGGTGGGTGCCATGACAGCATTTATCACATATGCAATGCAGATTGTAATGTCTTTCCTGATGCTTACAATGATGTCAATTATGCTTCCGAGAGCAGCAGTTTCAGCTAACAGAATAGATGAAGTTTTAAATGAAAAATCATCTATAAGAGACCCTGAAAATCCTGAAAGACTTGAAGAACACAAAGGTGTTGTAAGCTTTAACCATGTTTCATTCAGATATCCTAACGCTGATGCAGATGTTCTTTCAGATATTGATTTTGTAGCAAAACCGGGAGAGACAACAGCTATTGTCGGAAGTACAGGATGTGGCAAGTCAACACTTATCAATCTTATACCGCGTTTGTATGATGCAACACAGGGAAGTGTCCTGGTTGATGGACATGATGTTAAGAATATAACAATGGAAGATTTAAGAAGCGAAATCGGTTATGTGCCTCAGAAGGGTGTACTTTTCTCAGGTACTATAGCATCAAATTTAAGATATGGCAAAGATGATGCAACTGATGCACAGATTGAGGAGGCAGCTTCAATAGCTCAGGCAACAGAATTTATAGACAGCAAGAGTGCAAAATATGACAGTCCTATTGCACAGGGCGGTACTAACGTGTCAGGTGGTCAGAAGCAGAGACTCTCTATTGCGAGAGCCATTGCAAAGGATCCTAAGATATATATCTTTGATGACAGTTTTTCTGCACTTGATTTAAAGACAGATGCAGCATTAAGAAAAGCCTTATCATCAAAAGTTAAGGACAGCACTGTTATTATAGTTGCACAGCGAATCAGCACAATACTTCATGCTGACCAGATTCTTGTAATGGATGAAGGCAGAATTGTAGGTAAAGGTACACATGGAGAACTTATGAATTCATGTGATGTATATCAGCAGATAGCACGTTCACAGATGTCAGCAAAAGAGCTTGGAGAGGAGGCATAATCATGGAAGATAATAAAGATTTCAAGACGCCTCCGAGACGAGGCAGAATGGGCGGACCTAGAGGCATGGGAATGGCACCTGAAAAGGCAAAAGACTTTAAGGGTTCAATTTCAAAACTTATGTCATATATTGGAAGATATAAGATAGGAATATTTGCGGTAATGTTATTTGCTGCAGTTGCAACAGTATTTAATGTAATAGGCCCTAAGATTCTCGGTAAGGCCACAACAGCACTTTCTGAGGGACTTATGCGTAAAATAGCAGGTACGGGCGGAATGGATTTTAACTATATTGGAAAAATTCTTATAATTGTGCTTTGCCTTTATCTTGTAAGTGTCATTTTCAGTTTTTGTCAGGGCTGGATTATGACGGGAATAACACAGAAAGTATGCTATAGACTTCGTAAGGAAATATCAGAGAAAATCAACCGTATGCCTATGAAGTATTTCGAGAGCAGAACATACGGTGAGGTTCTTTCGAGAATAACAAACGATGTAGATACGCTCGGACAGGGACTTAACCAGAGTATAACAACCATAATTACATCGGTTGCCACACTTGTAGGTGTATTCATAATGATGATGAGTATTTCACCTCTTATGACAATTATTGCTGTAATTATACTTCCTGTATCAGCAGAACTTATATCATTCGTTGTCAAACGTTCACAGAAGTATTTTAAGACACAGCAGGAGTATCTTGGACATATCAATGGTCAGGTAGAAGAAACATATGGCGGACATCTTGTTGTTAAGTCATTTAATAAAGAAAAAGACATGGTAAAGCAGTTTGATGAGACTAACAACGTGTTGTACAAATCAGCCTGGAAATCACAGTTCTTCTCAGGAATGATGCAGCCCATCATGGCATTTGTCGGCAACCTTGGATATGCAGGTGTAGCATTGAGTGGTGGATTTCTTGCCATAAAGGGAACTATAACAATCGGTGATATTCAGGCATTTATCCAGTATGTTAAGAATTTTTCGCAGCCTATAACACAGATTGCACAGGTTATCAATCAGGTACAGTCAATGGCAGCCGCTTCAGAGAGAGTATTTGAATTCTTAGGAGAAGAAGAGGAAGACCAGTTTGCAGCTAATCCTGTAAAGTTAGATACAATAAGGGGCGAAGTAGAGTTCAGACATGTGCATTTTGGATACAGGGAGGATCAGACAATTATCAATGACTTTTCCGCAAAGGTAAAACCGGGACAAAAGATTGCGATTGTAGGCCCTACGGGAGCCGGAAAGACAACTATAGTTAAGCTTCTTATGAGATTCTATGACGTTGGCTCAGGTGAAATTCTTGTGGACGGTCATAATGTAAAAGATTTCAATAGAAGAGATTTAAGAGAAGCATTCGGAATGGTACTTCAGGATACATGGCTTTATAAAGATACTATTATGGAAAATATACGTTATGGACGTCTTGATGCAACAGATGAGGAAGTTATTGAAGCAGCGAAAGCCGCTCATGCAAATCATTTCATAGAAACACTTCCGGGTGGTTATAACATGGAGCTTAACGAGGATGCAAGCAATGTATCACAGGGACAGAAACAGCTTCTTACAATTGCAAGAGCAATTCTTGCTGACAATCCGATACTTATTCTTGATGAAGCTACATCTTCAGTAGATACAAGAACTGAACAGCAGATACAGAAAGCTATGGACAACCTTATGAAAGGCAGAACAAGTTTTGTTATTGCACACAGACTTTCAACGATAAAAGATGCGGATTTGATTCTTGTTATGAAAGACGGCGATATTGTCGAGCATGGAAATCACGAAGAATTGCTGAAGAAAGGTGGATTTTACGCTGACCTTTACAATTCACAGTTTGAAGAGGCTTGTTAATTACGAGATTTGTCAGGTTATAGTGTAAATACAGATATTATATATAGACACCGTCAAGGTCAACAGTCAGTTAAACTGTTGATTGTGGCGGTGTTTTGTAATATAATAAAATAATTAGAAATATTTGGAAATTATGTAATAAAATCTGCTATAGGGGATTAATATAGCTAAAGGGGTATTGTTATATTTATGGGAGAAGCAAAATACAAAATGTTTTACGCTGCCGGGAATTATTGGATTATGTCATGTGATTCATCAGATGAACAGTATATGACACCAATAATTATTAATGAAACCGGGGCAGTGATATGGAAATATCTGAGTGAATGTAATTCATTAAATGAGACTGCACAGAGGTTATCAGACTTTTATGGGATAACAATAGAAGACGCTAAAGCAGATGTTTCTTTATTTACGGATAGTTTAAGAAAATATGGAATTAAATATATTTAACAGGCTGGTATGGAATTATGAGAGTATTGATAGTTGGAGCATTTGGAACTGTTACATCAGCGATAATCCGTAAGTTTGGTAAAGAAGGTGCAAGAATATATGCACTGACGGGTGGGAAAAATTCTGAGAACAGGTACAAAAAAGTATATGAACAGTATGATTTTTCGTATGATAATAATTGCATAAAAGAAGTGTTTGAGAGTGTAAATCCTGATGTAACAATATTTACAGGAGCATTTGACTCTAATTTTGAATGGAGCAGTGGCTATAGTGAGATGGTGAAGTTCGGTGCCGGATTGTATAACTGCCTGAATGCTTTTTCATTTTTGAATCATGGCCGCTTTATATTTTTATCATCAAATGAGGTTAATAGCTTTGATGAAAGTACATATAAAGAGATATTACATTCACAAAGACCGCTTGAATCTGGAGCAATACGTACTTATGCCAGAGTGTATAAGGCAAGTGCATTGAAGAATGGTGAAGATATATGCAGTAATTACCGTAAGACAACAGGCTCGGATGTAATAGCATTGAGAATAGAAGAACTTTCATTTGAAACGAAAAAGCCTGAAGAAGCTGTAGATACATGTACACGTATGTGCAGTGAACTATTGAGAGAAAACAGTATAACGAAAGAATCAGAAAAATATTCGCCTATTTATATTACAGATGTGGTCGAAGCCTTGTATAAGCTTGTTAATAAGGATTTGTTGAAGTATGGTTTATACAGAATTCATTCAGACAGTTCGATTACACAGAATGAACTTGCTGAACTTATTAATACGTCATTTGATACACAGGTTACAATAAAAGAAAATATATCTGATATAAGTAGTAATGATGATATACATGACATGTCAGAAGAAATTGAAGTAAAAATATTTAAAGATGCAAAATCATGTGCACAGCAGATTATAAAAAATATAAAGAATAATAGATCTGTATTTGCATCGGGAAGTACAGTTACTGAAAAATTTTCAAAAAGAATAGCACAATATTTTAAAGGAATGCTGGTTGCACTGATTCCTTTTATTGAAAATATGGTAATTTTCATTCCTTTCTTTATGATTAACAACAGAACGACCGGAAGCACATATTTTGCAAGACTTGACTGTTATCTTATATATGTTCTTATATTTGCCATGGTTTATGGTCAGCAGCAGGCATTATTTTCATCTATACTGGCGGTATGCGGCTACTTTTTCAGACAGATGTATTCAAGAACCGGATTTGAAATCATGCTTGATTATAATACGTATGTATGGATTGCACAGCTTGTTATATTGGGACTTAGTGTAGGATATCTGCGTGACCAGCTCAATTCGCTTAAAGCTGATAAAGAAGATGAAGTTGGATATCTTGACAGTCGTCTTAAAGACATTGAGGATATTAACATAATCAATGCAAAGTTAAAAGATGAACTTGAGACACAGGTTATTAACCAGAGTGATAGTCTTGGAAAGATATTTGAAATAACATCAACACTTGATAAAGATGAGCCGGAGGAAGTATTTTTCCATGCTGCAGAAGTTGTTTCAAAACTTATGGATTGTAAAGAAGTTGCAATATATAACGTATCCAACAGAAGTTTTGCAAGACTTATGGCATTCACATCACATAATGCCAAGAAACTGGGTAATTCAATTGAATATACAAAATATACTGAAATGTATGAAACATTAAAGCGGGGAGACGTGTATATTAACAGAAAACTTGAAAAAGATTATCCGCTTATGGCAGCAGCAATTATGGCAGAGGAAAGCATAAGTTCTATTATAATGCTGTGGGACATTTCGTGGGAGCAGATGAATCTTGCACAGTCAAACAGGCTGCGTGTTGTAAGTTACATGATTCAGAATGCGGTTCTTAAAGCTAACAGATATATAGAAATGATTGAAAATGAAAGATATGTTGAGGGAACAAAACTTCTTGAAACGCAGGCATTTAAGGCACTTCTGGATGCTTTTATCAATGCAAGAAAAAGAGGGCTTGCAGATTGTTCAATTATAAAAATTAATCCGGGCACAAAGGATGTTAAAGAAGCAAGTATCGATTTGCAGAAAAATTTCCGTAATTCGGATTATCTTGGAAGTCTTGATGATGGTTATCTTTATGTGCTTCTTGCAAATACAAATAATGCTGATGCAGGTTTTGTTACAGGAAGAATAAAGGATGCAGGATATTCGTATGAGATGATAGATGGTGATGTTGACGGAGGAGCATATGGAGATTGATAAGATTTTGTCTGTGACACTTATAATACTGGCAATTCCGGTTACAATCTCAGTGGTTGTTCTTCTGGCAAGGCTTTTAAAAGTTATATTTTTTCATGGAGAAGTTAATCTTGAAGATGTAATTTTCAGTAAAGAAAGAATTCGTCAGGTAGATAAGAGCAATATGGAACAGGAGCGGAATATTGTTTCAATTCAGGAAGCTGTGGCAATAAGTAATTATAAGAGCCAGCGTGAACTTATGATGAATATTTTAAGAAAAGATACAAGTCAGTCGCTCGGTTCAATTTCTTATGCACTTAACAGCGAAGACACAGAAACATCACATTATGCGGCGACAGCTTTAAGAGATGAACTTGGTGATTTCAGAAGTAATGTCCTCAAACTTTACAAGAATGTAAAAAAAGGTGAGAAAGCTGAGCCATCGCAGCTCTGCGAGTTCATTGAAAAAACATATGGAATGATTTGTCAGGATGTGTTTCTGCCTACAGAAAAAAAACAGTATACCGGTATGATAGATGAGATTATGAAAATTATGCTCGCAGATTATAAGGATGATATAAAGCCACAGTATTATGAGTGGATTGTGCGATGCATGATTGAAAATGATAATAAAGAGAGTGCAAAAGAGTGGTGTGAATTGGCAGATAAAAATCTTCAAGGACTTCTTACGCCATACAAGTGTTATCTTAGATATTATTATTATTGCGATGATGGCACAGATTTTATAAAAACAATAGATGAGCTGAAAAATACCGATATACCTATAGATAATGATACACTTGAAATATTCAGAATGTTTGGATGATATGCAATTAGATTAATACCGGAATGGAGAAACTGATATGTCTGTGACAAACGTAGTACAGTCAATATGGATACTGATTTTATATTCTTTAATGACAGTATTCATGCCGGCTGTTGTTATGCACAAAAGAATAGCAAAGAGGCGTTTATGTGAAAAATTTCTGATATGCGTTGTTGCCGGTAATTTTTATATTATAAATGTTGTTTTTATTCTGCAATTTCTTCATATTTCAAATCGTTTTACACTTTTTTGTGCAACATTTGTGGCGGCATTTGTCTATATGATTTTGAGAAACCGAACAAAATCAAGACAAATTCTTATAAAAATTGTTGATATAATGAGCAGATTAGCGAGAAATACAATGGGAAGACGTACGTTTTTTTCAAAGTGCGGCAATCATGTAAAATCAGCATTAAAAAAACTTATTATAAAGATAAAAAATTATTTAAAATGCTACGGATGGGAGACATTCCTTACTTTATGCCTTTGTGCGGTTGTATGTGTGATATATGGTTCAAATGGTATTATAAACTATGGATATACGGCTTCCGATACGCCGGTTCACAATTATTGGATAAATGCAATGTCTGATAATAACGTGTTTGTTGCCGGTGTTTATCCGCATGGCTTTCATTGTATTATATATTACATGCATGCTGTATTCGGAATAGATACATATGTATTATTAAGATTATTTACAGTGACAAGTGCATTATATATTCATCTTGCATTATTTGCTTTCTGCAGGGGAGTGTGCAGAGGAGCATATTCAGCATATGCGGCATTATTTATATTTGCAGCAGTCAATCTTTTAAATAAAGATTGTATTATCAGATATACAAACAATCTTCCGCAGGAATACGGAATGATATTTATACTTCCTACAGTATATTTTATATTTGAATTTTTTAAGCATCAGAAAATATGTCCCCAAAAAATTAAGATAAAGGAAACTGCACTCATAGTTGAGGGTGAACTTGCAGCAGAAGACCTTATATATGCGGCAGTAAGTTTTTCACTCACAATTGCTGTACATTTTTACGGAACAATGATTGCCGGAATATTCTGTATAGGAATAGTATTTGGATTTGTTATAAGGATTGTCCAGCCAAGATTTATGGCAAGAATTATCGCAGCATTTACGCTTGGAGTAATACTTGGAGTTCTTCCGCTTGCAACGGCTGTTATAATGGGAAAACCGATGCAGGGTTCAATCGGATGGGGACTCAGTGTAATTTCCGGTAATAAGACGGCGACAGGTATCAATATAGATACATCAGGGCAGAATTCTTCAGGTACATCATCAGGCGGACAGTCATCAGATGCTGCATTTGGACAGCAGGGGGAGGTACTGGGTGATGATGCATATAATGATGAGGATGGACAGAATGGCACACAGTCTGTTAAAAAACTGTCTTTTGCCGACAAATTAAAGCAAAAGACCGGCGTGGTATATTATAAATTTGCAGACCTTTTTGGCAGGGCGTACAGAAATCTTAAAAATGATATAGAAGCTGCAGTGTTTCCGCATGGAGGAGACTTTTATCTCGGATTTGTATTTATAAGCTGTGCAGTTCTTATAATACTTGGCATAATCTTTGGAATAAGCAGGGATTATGATTATGGCGGAAGAATAATTACAGTCGCATTTTCAATAATATTTATACATATGATGTTTATTGCAGGCGTATTTGGGCTGCCAAAGCTTATGGACCAGAACAGAACAAGAATATATATGACATATTCGCTGGCTGTTCTTGTTGCACTTGACTTTGATATCGTGCCATATATAATTTCAAGATTTATAAATTTGAAAACATTGTATAATACAATATCCTTTGCCATATGCGTTGTGGCTGTAATAAGAGTGGTTGATGTGTATGGACTTCGTGAACCTATTGTATATTCCCAAATCGGCATGCTTGAGTCAAATGGTGCTGTAGAGTGTCTTAGTAATATTATAAAAGAAAATGAAGACAGAACATGGACGATACTTTCAGCTAATGATGAACTGAGAATGATGGATAAACATGGTTATCATTATGAGATTCTGGATTTGTTAAAAGACATGAAAAAAAATCCTGATAAACGTATTACGATTCCAACAAAATATTTATATATATATGTTGAAAAAACACCTTTAAACTATTCTGTGGCATATGATAAGAGTGGACAGAAGGTTTCAAGGGAAGGGGCGGCAACACCACTCCCACAATATGGTGGAATTGTTTCTTATACGGGAAGATACCGCTGGGTTGTAATGTCCAAGATGTATTATTGGGCACAGGAACTTCAGAAATTGTTCCCTGAGGATGTGAGCGTATATTATGAGGATGATGATTTTATCTGTTACAAATTAGTACAGAACACATCAAATCTTTATAACCTTAACATTGATTATGAGTATAGAAATTAGGTGGAGAGGATAAGACATGAAAAACAGGATGTTGTCCAAAAGAGTATATTTTACAGTCAGTGCATTGATGATGCTGGTTCTTTTTATGTTCCAGTTTTCAGGTATTATAAGAAAAAAGTACAATAATTTTGACGAAAATAAATATGCTGTTTCAGAAAAAAATGATTTGAACAATAATAATGTGTTTACAGTTTTGACAGATGAAGATAAGGTCGTTAAAAGCATCAGCGGATATATTGTATACATTGGAGATATTAATACAAAGACAGGAAATACAGTATACGAGTGGTGTAATTATACTAAGCGGAATCTCCTTGTATACAAAACAGTCTCACAATATCACAGATATAATGAGAAATATCCCGATGCCGTTCTTATAGATTCAGATTATGTAAACATTGACAGTGATATAGATACATTTTCTCTTCTGACTGATTATGGAATTAATCTTGTATTCTGTACACTTCCATCTTATTCCGCAATCAGTGAAAACCAGCGTTTTGAGCAGTTGTGCGGAATAAGTCCGCACAGAGAATCTGTCAATGCTTCCGGATTAAAGCTTTACAGTGGCTTTTTATTTGGAGGTGAGGCATGGTATACGAAAGAGAATGATCCTGACGGAAAATTCCAGAATATGAAACTTACAATGCCATGGTATAACACAAGCAATGCGACAAAGACATACATGTCTGCTGTGGTTGAATCAGAGGATGGAAGTAAGATTGATAATGAAGACCAGCCTGCGGTTATCTGGCGAAAGAGCCATGATCATGCATATGTATTCTGTATTAACGGAGACTATATAAAAGATATATCGGGGATGGGAATCCTTACTGCAATAATGTCAGAATCAAAGGATTTAGATATATATCCGGTAGTTGATTCACAGTCGGTAATAGTAAATAATTTTCCGATGTTTTCATTTGAAAATGATGATGCCGTAGAGAAATATTATCTCAGAAATACAAGTTCGCTTCTTGAAAATGTAATATGGCCTGATATATCTAATCTGGCAGAGTCAACAGGTGCGAGGTTTACATTTATGGCGGCACCACAGATTAATTATTCGGACAACAATCTTGTTTCTGTACGTGAAATGGACTATTTTTTCAGGCTTTTCTCGGAGATAAGTTCGGAGGCGGGACTTACAACTACAAGAGATGATGCAACATCCATTGATGAAAAACTGACAGCAGATGCCGGCATTTTTTCAAATTATTTATCAAATTATAAATTTACATCCATAATTGCAAGGAAAGATGAGCTTGAAAATGTATTATCATCGAAAAACAGCCTTATAGATGATGTAAATACGATAGTTACTGATTCACAGGATTATGGCGGTACAAAATTATTTTCGTATGTAAATGATAATGTGATTAATGTTGAGTGTCCTGTGACAAGTGATAAGTATACATATTCAGATGATTTCAGACAGAGGTGTTTTCAGACGGCACTTGCGTATACCAATATAGAATTTAACATGACAGGTGTATGTAATCCGGATGATGAAAAAGAGTTGTGGAATGAAGAGATAAAGTCAAAGTCCACGGCACTTACTTCATATATGAAAAATTCAAAGATGTTTACTAAATGCAGTATTTCACAGGCAGATAAACGTATACGTGAATTTATGGCGGCAGATTATTCATATAAACAAAACAGCTCATATGTAAGTCTTGATATAACAGGTGCTCAGGATACGACACGTTTTATTGTAAGGCTGCGTACAGGGGAAGTTGAAAATGTATCGGGAGCTGTGTGTACGAAAGTTGAAAAGGGTGTATATCTTATTACAGCACAGTCTAAGCATGTTGAAATGACAATTAAGACAGAATAGTGTGCAAAGCAGGAGGGTAAGGATGAGAATATGTATTGTTGCTGAAGGCTGCTATCCTTATGTGGTAGGTGGTGTTTCAAGCTGGATAAACAATTTAATAAGGTCATTTCCACAGCATGAATTTATAATGCTTGCAGTTATTTCTGACAGGAGTGTTAGTGGCAAATTCAAATATAATCTTCCGGATAATCTGACAGAGGTACATGAGGTATACTTAAATGATACCGAATGGGTAAACAGGACAAGAAAAAATTATAAAAATGCCAGATTATCAGCAAAAAATAAAGAGGCACTAAATTCACTCCTTATCGGTACTGACACAGACTGGGAGACGCTTACGGGACTTTTACAGAATCCAAAGCTTTCGCTTGATGCACTTCTTATGGGACCTGACTTTCTCGATGCTGTTGTAAAAAGTTATGAGTTAAAACATGGCGAAATCATATTTTCGGATTTTTTATGGACTATGCGTTCAATGTATCTCCCGCTTTTTCTTGCAATGCATTCAGATATTCCTAAGGCAGATATTTTTCATTGTGTTGCTACAGGATACTCAGGTGTTCTTGGCTCAATGGCAAAAATACTTTACCCCAGAAGCAGACTTATTGTTTCAGAACATGGAATATATACAAGAGAGCGTGAGGAAGAAGTTATCAAGGCATCATGGATAGCTGGAATATACAAGGATTTATGGATAGACCAGTTTAAGAAAATGTCTCTCTTTGCATATGATAAGGCTGACCGGGTTACATCGCTTTATGGTACAGCGAGAAGACTTCAGATAGAACTTGGCTGCCCTGAGGAAAAGATTATGATTACTCCAAACGGAATAGACCAGGAAAGGTTTAAAGATATTCCGATGAAAGAACCGGATGACGAATATATTAATGTCGGTGCAGTGCTTCGAGTTACGCCGATTAAAGATGTAAAGACTATGATAATGGCATTTGGTTATGCAAAAAATAACAATCCAAAGCTGAAATTGTGGATTATGGGTCCTACAGATGAGGATGAAGATTATGCAAAAGAATGTTTTGACCTTGTTGAAGATATGCAGATAAAAGATGTAATATTTACAGGAAGAATCAATACATCGGAATATATAGGAAAGATGGATTTTACAATCCTTACAAGTATCAGTGAAGGCCAGCCACTTACAATTCTTGAGGGTTATGCGGCACATAAGCCGGCAATAGCAACAGATGTCGGTAACTGCCGAGGACTTATATATGGCGAAGATGACCCATACGGTCCATCAGGAATAGTAACACACATTATGAATGTTGAGGAAATCAAGGAGGCAATATTATTTCTTGCTAATAATCCAGAGACATGTAAGGAATATGGTGAAAATGGATATAAACGCCTTATAAGACGCTATACAATTGTTGATATGAAAAATACATATGATGGCATATATACTGAGTTATCAGAGAGTATGACGGATTAAAATGGATGTAAATATCAGGAGGTGAGAGAATGGCAGGAATAGGAATCAAATTAAATAAATTCTTTGATAAAGGTACAGTTACAGGCTATCTTGCAGGTTCGGGTTACAGTGTTGTAACGACAATAGCACCTATGCTGCTTGTTATAGCTGATATCCTTGCTATGCAGAAGATTCTTGGTTATTCAGATGCGGCATATGGCAGCAGGCAGCTTTTTCAGGCTACAATTCTTTATATATTTGTATTTGCACTTCTTGCATCTGCTCCGCTCAATGCCGTGCTTTCAAGATATGTTTCAGATGTAATCTTTAATGAGACATATTCTGATATAATGGCGGCATTTCATCTTGGTTTGTGGATTAGTATGGCGATAGATGCAATTATGGTTGTTCCGTTTGCAATTCATGAATATATTGTTGGAGGGGTGGATATTGTCTATGTAGTGACATCAGTGTGCTGTTTTATAGCACTTTCGCTTGTATTTTACACAATGCTTTATCTGTCACTGTGTAAAGATTACGGAAAAATATCACTTTTCTATTTTATAGGAATGGCAATAACATTAGGTATTTCATATATATTTGTAAACAAATTCAATATGGAAATAACGTATTCCATGCTTCTTGCAATGACGATAGGATTTATTATAATTGCATCGCTTGGATATGCACTTTTGAGGCAGTATTTTACACAGAACAGTAAGAATTATAAAGATGTGTTACAATATATAGTGAGGTTCAGAAAGCTTATATATGCAAATACACTTTACACAGTCGGACTTTTTATACACAATTTTGTATTCTGGACGACAGATTTAAGAACGGTTATTGTAAAATCATTCGTTTATGCACAGGCTTATGATTTTGCGGCATGTATTGCGATGTTTACAAATATGTCCGCGAGCGTCATATTTATTGCACTTATGGAAATGCACTTTAATGCACGATATAAACAGTATTCTGAGGCCGTAATCGGTGGACGTTTATCTGACATACGAAAGACAAAATCGAGAATGTTCCGTCTGCTGGCAGATGAGATAATGGACCTTGCAAGAATACAGTTTATAATCTCCACAGCAGTATTTCTTATATGCCTCGTTGTACTTGGAAGGATGGGCTATTCCGGAACAGTAATACAGCTTTACCCATGCCTTTGTGCAGGATATTTTATATTATATCTTATGTATGCGGCATTTCTGTTTTTGTATTTTTTTAATGACCTTGACGGTGCCGTGTATACAGGACTTATATTCTGTATAATTACATTGGTTGGAAGCCTTATAAGCAGGCATTTTGATACATTGTGGTATGGAACCGGGCTTGTAGCGGGAGCATTTACAGGCTGGACATATGCGTATTTCAGGCTTTCGTGGCTTGAATCACACCTTCATATTCATATTTTCTGCAACGGAAGCATATTGAAGATGTCACATGGAAAAAGACCTGCAGGTAAAGTATATACAAAATCAGAGACGGTCGAGGAGAGTAAATAATGGGAACAGTTATATTGCGTATAGGAATTATCATATTGGGAGTATTTCTTTTATCAGTTACATTTTCCAATTATGTAAGGGGAAAACTTCGGGAAAAAGCCACATTTCTGTGGGGAATACTTGCAATTGCAATGATTTTGTCAGGTGCGGTGCCTGTATTATCAGGCTGGAGTAAAAGATTCAATGATGTGATATACATTGCACCATTTGTTATAATTATAGTATTTGTATGTATTATGTTTTATATAACAAAAGAAATTTCGGTTTTGAGAAGAAAAAATCAGGAGCTGGCAATGCATGTTTCTTTATTGAATCAGGAGAATGAGAGAATTCTTAAAGAATTAACATCTATTACCGGAAAAGATAAAAGTGAACTATGAAAAATAAAATCTTATTTGTAATAAACACGCTTGGAAGAGCCGGTGCAGAGATGGCGATGACGGCACTTATGAATAAGCTTGATGAATCACAGTATGAAATATCACTTTATGTAATGCTTGCACAGGGTGAGCTTATAAAAGATATTCCACCGTATGTGCATGTGATTAATAAAAATTTCTGCGATAAGTCAGTTTTGTCATCACAGGGTAAAAAAAATCTCAACAGACTTATTTTAAAAAAAATTTTTGCACATGGTTCGATTTTTAAAAATATATTTTACGTTATATCAGTTCTGTTTTCGATGATAAAAAAGCATAGAATACAGCCTGATAAGCTTCTTTGGCGTGTAATATCAGATGGAAGTGATGTAACTGATGAAGAATTTGACTTAGCTGTTGCATATATAGAGGGAGCATCGGCATATTATGTTCATGACCATGTAAAAGCAAAGAAAAAAGTTGGATTTATACATATTGATTACAGTAAGGCCGGTTATACAAGAAAGACAGATAAAAATTGTTATGATGATTTCGACCGCATATTTACTGTGTCTGATGAAGTAAAAGAATGTTTTATTTCAGTATATCCCGAACTTGAAGAAAAGACAAAAGTGTTTCATAATATAATAGATGAAGAAAAGATTATAAGTAAATCATCAGAGAAAATGAAATATAAAATGTCAGACAAAGGTATTCGTCTGCTTACTGTCGGAAGGCTTACATATCAAAAGGGGTATGATGTTGCGGTATATGCTTTGAAAGAGCTTGTAAACCATGGATTTGATGTGAACTGGTATATACTTGGTGACGGCCCTGAATATCAGACGCTTGCAGCTCTTGCGGTAAAAGAAGGTATTGACAGCCGTTTTCATCTTCTGGGAGCCGTTGACAATCCTTATCCATATTACAAGGCAGCAGACATATACGTACATGCTACACGTTTTGAAGGCAAAAGCATTGCAATCCAGGAGGCACAGGTTCTTGGCTGTGCAATTATAGCTTCAGACTGCAGCGGCAACAGAGAGCAGATTAACGATGGTGTTGACGGAATTCTTTGCGGATTCACACCGGCAGGAATTGCCGATGGAATAGAAAAATTAATTACAAATCCTGCACTTGCCACAAAATTCAGAATGGCATCGGCAGAAAAACAGATAAATCATCTGGAAGAACTTCAAAATATATACGGGATGATGAGGTGAATGGCATGAAAGAGGTATTAATTATTATTCCTGCCTATAATGAAGAAAAAAATATTAATAAAGTGCTTGATAAGCTTGAAGAGCCTGAAATTAAAGAAATAGCTGATATTCTTGTAATGAATGATGCCTCTTCAGATAATACAAACTGGATTGTAAAGCAGCGTAATCATGCTGTTGTAACACATATATTTAATCTTGGATACGGCAGTGCACTGCAGCTTGGATATAAATATGCGATAAGACGAAATTACAAGTATGTAATTCAGATGGACGCAGACGGACAACATGATGTGTGTAATATACTTAATATATATAAGGCTTTAAAGACTAAGTATAACGATTCGTATCCTGACATTGTGCTTGGCTCCCGTTATTTAAAGGATAGTTCGCCTTATAAGACATCGTTTTTAAAAGAGCTGGCATATTCAATATTCCGTACATTTATTAAGATGTCAACAGGAAGAACTATTATGGACCCTACAACGGGGCTTCAGGGACTTAGCTGGCGTGCGGTACTTTATTATTCAAAATATGGTAATTTTGACGAGCGTTATCCCGATGCCAATATGATTACAGGAATGATACTTAAAGGCTATAATGTGGTGGAGATTCCGGCTGTAATGCACAGCAGGGAATTTGGAAAAAGCATGCATTCGGGACTTAAACCTATATGGTATATGTGTCACATGACATTAAGTCTCATTGCTGTGGTAGTGCGTCAGCACAAAGAAAAGAGACGTATGGAAAGATATAAGAAACATGAACAATAAAAAACTGGAAAAGTATGGACTGTCGCTTCTTTGCACGGAATATAACCCATCAAGAGGCTGGTATAATATATTTCCGTTCAGACTGAAAAAGGATTACGATTTTGAAGAGCTGAAATGGAGCCTGAAAAAGAATGAGGGAATAGTTCTTGCAAGAATCTGCATAGGTGATTTCAAGGACAGGGAACTTGACGAAAAAGCAATCGGGCAGATTAATGATATTCTTGAATTTTTTAAAAAATATGACAGGGAAGTAATACTTCGTTTTGTATATGACGAGGATGGAAAAGGTCTTGAAAATGAGCCTGATTCGATAAATCTCGTAAAACGGCATATATCACAGATTGGAGAGGCTGTTCTTGCATTTAAAAGCAATATTCTTACAATGCAGGGAGCGTTAATCGGAAGCTGGGGCGAGATGCACACATCGAGATATGCAGATATAATGAGTGTAAGAATCCTTATGGCAGCAATGTATGAGGCGGTAAAAGGTGCAATTCCGCTTGCAGTAAGAACGCCGGCACAGCATGCGGCACTAGATGACAATACAGCGAAAATAACAGGATTTTTTAACGATGCACTTATGGCATCACAGACGGATTTTGGTACGTTTTCATCAGACAGTAATAAAAGAGACCAAGAGTACAGATATGTTGACGAATGTCTGAAAAATGGCGTATTGTGTGGTGGAGAAGCAGTAAATGACAATGTATATAACGATGGTGCCAATGCACAGGAATATCTCAGAAAACTTCATGTTACATATCTTAACAGCCAGTATGACGATAAAGTTTTAAATAAATGGAAAGACTGCGGAATATATGAAAAAATAAGCCGCAGTCTTGGATATTGTATTAATATTGAAAGTATAAAAACAACATTTACAGGTAAAATAAATTTTACAATTAAAAATATCGGCTATGCGTCACTGAAGCAGAATTTCTGTCTTGTAATAAGCTGCGGTGACAAAGATTTCACATCGGATGTAATCCGTGGGCTTGAACCGGGACAATCTGTAAATGTCAGATTTGATAAAAAAGCTGTTACAAATGGTGGAACACTTTTTATAAAAAGGCTTAACGATAATAAGCGGATTCAGATTTTTAACGAACCGATATAATATCCATAGTCATTGTAAGAAGCGTCATTGGCGAATTTTATGATTTCGCCCGATATTTTATCGCGTACTACTAGATAAATGCTGTAGTTATTAACTTTTGTTATATTGCCTGCTTTTTTAATCTGCAGCAGAGGAACAGATATATCCAGATTTATTTCCTTACCCGGTGTCCATGTGGATGCTGGGTATTTTTCTGTCAGATTTTCGCTGTAGACGATGTCCGTGTTGTTCGCCGCAGCACTGTAAGAATCTGTCGGAGTGGCGGAGTTGTCGTCTTTTATTATAAAAAGTTCGACATCAAAATCTTTGTAAGACGGAGCAAATCCCTCATTTTTGAGTGTTATTTGAAGTGAACCGCCAAAAGCATTATTTTTGTGCTCAAATGATGATGACAGCAGACAATATCTGTAACCAAGACGTGTTGTTACATAATCGTATGCGGACATGCCATTGTATACAGAATCACCGTCGGGGTCAGTGTAAGTCTGTTTTTTCCATTTATTAATTACAGCAAGGTCGTGTGCGTTGTTAAGATACGAAACATGCATTGATGCGAGGTCTTTTGCAGCATTGTCTATGTCGTTATATTTATTGTCAAGAACCACTTCGCCGCCGTTTGGAACCAAAAGACACAGTTCATCCTGAAATGCTATTTCCTGGCTACGGTTTCCTTTTTTATCATATTCCTCATCGGAAAAATGATAATTTTCAGGACCATATGTTCCAACATCAATATAGGAACCGAGCATGCCATCATTAAAAAGTCCCATCCTTATTCTGTGACCGTCCGATTTCAGCTTTGAAATGTCAGCAGTTTTAAATATAGTGCGTAAATGCTGAGGAGTTCTTACGGAAAGGTAAATGTCGTCATCAATGAGACTGTCTAAGAGCAGTGCAAGTTCAGTCATGCTGTTGGTGTCCATATAATGTGAGCTGTGCATTTCTGCAAACGAACCGACAAAAATTCCCTGCATAATATAGATAGAATTTTTGTGGCTGTTTACAATATCAGAAGTCTGTCTCATGTGAAGTTTGACGGTTTCAATGCTGTCTGGTTCTGTCTGCATCGCCTTTCCATCCCAGTCGTATAAAAAACGCAGAATAACAGCATGCGGGCTTTCACCCCACATTGTAAATATTCTGTCAATCTGGGCGAGAGCGTTGTCAGATAATTCTGTGTTATTAAAATTTTTGAGATTGATTTCAAGAAGAACAAGCCTTGTTGAACCGCTTTTTTGTATATAGTCCTGTGTGCGTTTGTCAAAAGTATCGGCACAAGCATCACTTATCGTATATCCAAACATATCATACCAGCCGCAATAAGGATTATTAAGTATATCATTTGCAGGAGCGAAACCGGATGATGTGTATGAAATACTGCTGTTATAAAAGTGAAGGGCAAAGAATATGAGAGCCGAAAAAACAGCAGCAACAGTAAAAATTGCCGCAATAATGCGGATAAGATAATTTTTTTTAGTCCTAAAAGTTTTCATGCTTCATATTATAGCATTAAGGTGCTATCAATGCTATAATTAAAAGAAAATTTATTTTCAATCTGAGCACAGAAACGAGGATTTTTCAATGGAAACAAAGAGCCGTACACAATATTCTGCCTACAATACGACAGTAGGACTCATATCGAGATTTATGGCAATTATTATGGGATATGTTGTCCGTATAGTATTTACACATATGCTGTCGGAAAATTATGTGGGTGTCAACGGACTTTTTACTGATATTCTGAATGTGTTATCACTTTCAGAAATGGGAATCGAGACAGCTATTTCATTTGCTTTATATAAACCGATTGCAGAAAATGACATAGAAAAACAAAAGTCGATTATGAATATATATAAATGGTTTTACAGGGCAGTTGCTTGCTTTGTGCTGTTTGCCGGACTTCTTGTAATACCTTTTATGGGTGTGCTTATAAAGAATAAGCCGGATATAGAAAATCTTACATATATTTATGTTCTTTATCTTATAAATTCGGCGGCATCATATCTCCTTATTTACAAAAAGACACTGCTTGACGCTCATCAGCTGAAATATATCGGCGTTGTTGCAAAGACATTTTCATGGGTGATTCAGGATATTTTTCAGATTGCGATACTTATTCTTACAAAAAATTTTATTTTGTATCTTTATGTATACATTGCGGCGACAGTAATTTCCAATATTTACATTTCAAAAAAGACAGATAAGCTGTTTCCGTATGTGAACGACAAAGATGTGCAAAAACTTGATACGCAGACAAAATCAGATATTATAAAAAATGTTAAAGCCATGATGATGCATCAGGTCGGTAATGTAATCGTCAATAATACAGATAATTTGCTTATTTCAGGATTTGTTGGGATTGCAAGTGTAGGTAAGTATTCCAACTATTATCTTCTTATTGGTTCGATAAGACATGTTATGAGCGATGCTATTGACGGAATTACGGCAAGTGTCGGTAATCTTGGAGTTACAGAGGATTCATCGAGGGTAAAAAAGATATTTAATGCAGCCGCATTTTTTAACCACTGGGTGTTTGCATATGCTGCAGTCTGCCTTTTTGAACTCTTAAATCCTTTTGTCGAATTAAGTTTTGGTGCAAAATATCTTTTTGAAACGAACGTTGTACTTATTCTGTGTATTAATTTTTATATATATGGAATAACAAAAACAGGCAAGATTTTCCATAATTCGCTGGGACTTTTCTGGTATGACAGATATAAAGCAGTCATAGAAGCAGTAATTAATCTTATTGCATCTCTGATACTTGTGCATAATTTCGGTGTTTTTGGAATATTTATGGGAACACTGATAAGCACGGTGCTCACAACTTTGTGGGTAGAACCTTTTGTTATATACAAGTATCATTTTAAAGAGTGTGTTACAGGATATTACCTGTGTATGGCATGGTACTTTGTACAGACGGCCTTTGCATGGGCAGTGGCTCATTTTGCATGTGTCAGAATTGAAAAAATATCAGGAATTGCCGGATGCATACCGCAGATAGCGTTGAGACTTGTAATAGTAACTGTTGTTATGAACGGAATATTTTTGATTATTAACATAAATAACAAAAATTTCAGGTTCCTTCTTGCAAAGTTTTTTAGTATTATAAGAGTAGGAAAATCCGGGAAAAATGGAGTGCGTAGATGAACAGACAGAGTGATGTGATTGAAAATTGGGAATATGGGCTTCTTACATTGCTTAATAATGCCCTAAATCTGCCTGTATCTGAAAAAAATGATGCTATTGAAGTAAAAAGCATTATTGAAGATGTAAGTAGAAAACTCGATTCAGATTCTATACAGAAATTTAATGAATATAGTGAAGATGAATGGAATAAGATTATCAAGACGGCAGATGGCCACGGTGTTCTGCCGTTAATAGCAGATGAGTTATATTTTATGGATTGCGTGCCTGATAATATTAAGATTAAGGCGGTTGCAAAAGCAAAAAAAATTGTTATCCAGAACAGCCGTCTTTCATACCTGACTAATGAGTATATGAGCATTTTAAATGATGCCGGAATTACGGCAGTGCTTTTAAAAGGTGCCGGAACGGCTGCATATTATCCGGTAAAGAGTCTTAGAAAATCAGGTGATATTGATATACTCATTCCTGATAAGCTGCAGTTTGATAAAGCTGTAAGTGTGCTTGAACTGCATGGCGTGGTTATAATGGGGGAACAGCATGCATGGCATCATGTTGAAATGTATAATGAGACCGGCGTAATAATAGAACTTCACAGGGCACTGGCAGAACAGTTCGATGATGACGATGTGAATAAAAAGATTGAGCAGTATACTGAAGAAATGTCAGTTCATAATATTTTAAAAAACATTGATGGAATGAATATAGTATGTCCAGAGATGGCATGGGAAGCATTAAGTCTTGCTATTCATATGCTGCACCATTTTGTGAGAGCAGGGTTCGGACTCAAACTTTTGTGTGACTGGGTTGTATTCTGGAATAGCGAACATGATGAAAGTCAGAAAAACACGTTTAATTCAATGATAAGCAGCATTGGAATAACAGGTTTTGTCAAAGCTGTGAATATAATCTGTATAAAGTATCTTGGAATGAAAAAAGAAAATGTTTTTTTTATGATACATGATGAAAAAACAGAAGTTAATATCGATATATTCCTTAAAGATATTATCGAGGCACAGGAATTTGGCGGTACCAAAGATGAAAGAATGGTTGTGCTTCGTGGCAGCAGGCTTGCAGACTATGTAAGAGAGTTCCATCATCAGATGAAGCTTAACAATCCCGATAAGAAAGATAATAAGTTGTTGTGGCCTTATCTCTGGGTTAAAACATTTGCAGTTTTTGTAAGAAATAACAGGACTGTAAGGAAAACAACAATACGCAGTGTACTAAAAAGTGCAGGTGCAAGAAGCAGGGTTGCATATGATATGAAACTGTTTAAAAAATAGTACCCTAAAGTCAGTGGCTATGCGGACTTTAGGGTTGACAGCCGCGATTTATAAGCATTATAATATGGGAAAATAGTAATGCTTTGATTTATGAATGGAGGAGTTTTATTATGTTGAAGTATGAAAAACCGGTTGTAGAGTCAACAGAAGACGTTGCTGAGAGCGTATACATGGCAAGCGGAGATGTAAAGACAGGTGTCTGTCCTTACGGAAGAGAGTTTGCTAATGCCGGAGCTGATATATGTCAGATTTGCTCAAAGACAGATGGTGCACAGACTTCAGGAAGTGCTTTCAGAGCAGATTATAAGGGATGTCCTTACGGAGTTGCTGAACAGGTTGATTAATTTAAGAGACGAAAGAATATAATATATGGATTATAAGCAGATTGATGAACATAGTGCTGTAATCAGGACATTAAAGGAAAATGACATAAAAATCAAACCTAAGGGATACAGTATGTATCCCTTATTTGTTCCCGGAAGGGATTATGCGGTTATTACCCATATTGAACCTGATAAGCTCAAAAAAGGTGATGTTGTTTTATACAGAAGACATGATAATACAGGAATTCTTGTATTACACAGAATATGCAGAATAGATAAAAATGGATTCTATATGGTTGGAGACAACCAGAGTGTGATTGAGGGACCTTTAGAAAAAGAATGTATTCACGGAAAGCTTATTGCTGTTGAAAGAAACGGCAGAACATTTTCTGTGAATAATATTATATATAGATTTATTTCGTATGTGTGGCTTTTATTAAGACCGGTGCGTATGCCGGTTGCCAAGTCAGCAGCAGCAGTAAAACGCTGTATTAAAAAAATGGTGAAAAGAAATGGAAAAGAACAATAGTTTTATAAAAACAATTGGTGGAAAAATATTTGCAGTGATTGCTATTGCGGCTGCAATTTTCTGTCTTGCTGCATTGTATGTGATTACTGGTGTTAATGCAGGGATTAACAATGATAAAAATATAATTCTTGATAACGGATGGAGCGTTATATATAATGGTGAATCATATAATGATGTCAATCTGAATAACTTCAGGCTTCCAAAGACAATGGGAAAAGGTGACAAAGTTGTTTTATATACGTCAATACCTAAAAACTTTAAGTATGACACGCCTGTTATAAAGATACCTACAACATCATCAGTATTAAAAGTATCTGTTAATGGAAAACTTGTTTACACATACGGCGAAGACAGATATGCAGAAAATAAGCTGGTAGGAAGCGGTTGGCATTATATTCCTGTCAAGAAGACAGATGCAGGAAAAAATATAAGAATTATTATTACATCTACTGAAGACGCGACATTTTCATCTATAGATGCACCTGTTCTTATGGAATATTCGGATGTTTTCCAACAGATGATGATAAAGAACCGTGTTCCATATGTATCTGCAGTTTCATTGATTTTATTTGGTGCACTTATAATGGCACTTGCCGGAATAATGATGATAAAAAGAACAGGAATGTCTAGACTTTTCTGGATAGGAGACCTGTCTGTGACAGTTGGTACATGGACGGCATGCAATTACAGACTTACGCAGCTTTTTAATATACCATTGCCTGTTACAACAACGCTTGAGTATATTAATCTTGTTTTAGGGGCGTTGTCTGTTGCAATGTATTTTAAAGATAATGTATATGAATTAAAAGATACATTTATGATAAATCTTTATAAAATATTTGTTGGAGGTTTGTCAGTATTTATAGTTGTATCATTTACATTGCAATTTACCAATTTATATCATCTGCCGTCACTTCTTGAAGTTATTCATGTTTTTATTGTACTTGAAGTAATTTATATGATGGTTCTTATGATAAGAGTATTAAAATCAGGTAAATCTTCAGGAAAAGTCCTTTTTATAGGTTTTTGCATAGTAAGTGCATTTATATTTGTCGACGTAGTACGTTATATGGTAAAAACATATACCGGAGTACAGATTTTTTATGACTTCAGCATGTCAGCAGTAGGAGTGCTTATATTTGTTATTGTAATGATTATGAATTTCAGTATAGATGTAATACATAATATGAAAGAGGCAAAGGAACAGGAAGTTCTTTACAGAATGGCATATATGGATGATCTGACGAAGATATCCAACCGCCGTTATTGTGAGAAAGTAATGGAAGAACTGTCATCTAACAATGAAAATTTTGGAATATTCAGTTTTGACCTTAATAATCTTAAAAAAATTAATGATAATATGGGACATACTTATGGCGATGATTTAATATCCGGTTTTGCACGTATTTTAAAAGAGACTTTTGAAAAAGAAGCAGTAGTTGGAAGAATGGGTGGGGACGAATTTATTGTGATAATCCGTTCAGATGATGGCAGAATTGACTACAAGACTTTCAGAAAAAAACTTCAACATGTAATTGACGAGTATAATCATAAAGAAAGCAGATTTAAGTATAGTGTTGCGTGTGGATATGCAGACAGCACAGAGGCAGGAGATAATAATGGAAATGTTGATGCCCGCCAGATATATTCCATGGCTGATGACAGGATGTATGTTCATAAAAGAAAAATCAAAGAAAAAATGAAACAGGAAAAATCACATAATGAGTAGGAATTACAGGAAAAATTACAGAAAAAAAGCATCATTAAAACACAGAATAATTGAGCTGGTGATACTTCTTGTCATTATGATAACTGTAAGTGCGGCAGGTGCCATATATGACAGGTATCAGAATGAAAATAAAGTAATGCCTGACGGACAGATGACAGTGCATTTTATTGATGTAGGACAGGGAGATTCTATACTTATACAATGTGGTGCACATGCGATGCTTATTGACGCCGGGGATAACAGCTGTGGTACGAAAGTTCAGGCTTATCTTGAAAACAAAGGAGTAGCAAAGCTTGATTATGTTATAGGCACACATCCCGACAGCGACCATATAGGAGGTCTTGATGTAATTATTTACAAGTTTGATTGCGAAAATGTCATGATGCCCGATTGTGAAAAAAAGACTAATACGTACAGAGATGTAATTTCGGCAATGAAAGAAAAAAATTATATAAATACATTGCCAGAAGTTGGGAAAAAGTATAAACTTGGAGATGCTGAATTTACTATACTTGCACCTTCAAAAAAGTATGAAGATGCAAATAATAATTCAATTAGTATAATACTACAGTATGGAGACAGAAGATTCCTTTTTACAGGTGATGCCGAAGAAGAGGAAGAGCAGGATATTGTAAATGCCGGTATTTCAATAGATTGTGATGTCTATAAGGCAGGACATCACGGCAGCAGAACGTCTTCATCAGAAGAACTGCTCAATGCTGCAAGTCCGGCATTTGCAGTCATAAGCTGTGGAGAGGGCAACAGTTACGGACATCCGCATGCCAGAACTTTAAATGAATTCAGACAAAGAGGAATTCAGGTGTTCAGGACAGATGAGCAGGGTACAATAGAGGCTGTTACAGATGGTGTGACTATCAAGTGGAACTGCTCACCGTCTGAGACATGGAAAACCGGAAATTAAAATAAAAACAAAAATAAAAACAAAGGAGAATATTTATTATGCATATGGCAGATGCACTTGTATCTCCGGCAGTTGCAGGAACTATGTATGCGGTTTCGGCGGCAGCGGCAGGATACTCAATTTATAAGGTGAAAAAAGAGGATGATGCATCAAAGATTCCTGTTATGGGAGTCATGGGAGCATTCGTATTTGCAGCACAGATGATTAATTTTACAATACCTGGAACAGGCTCTTCAGGACATTTGTGCGGTGGTATGCTTTTATCGGCATTATTAGGTCCATATGCTGGATTTCTTACAATGATAGGCGTTTTATTTGTGCAGTGTCTTATGTTTGCTGACGGAGGACTGCTGGCACTTGGGTGTAATATCTGGAACATGGCATTTTACGGATGTTTTATAGGTTCGATTCTGATATGGAAATTTATAATGAAAAATGGTGTTTCAAAGAAAAAGATTACGATTGCTTCAATACTGGGCTGTGTTATAACATTGCAGCTCGGTGCGTTTTCTGTGACGCTTGAAACACTTGCATCAGGAATAACAAAACTTTCATTTGGAGCATTTGTTTCAGTAATGCAGCCGATACATCTTGCAATCGGGCTCGTAGAGGGAATTATAACGGCATGTGTCCTTGTATTTGTATATGAGGCAAGACCTGAACTTTTATGGGGAATTGGCGGCAGCAGCGAAAAGTTAAAGAACAGATTCAGCCTTAAAAAGACGGTTGCCATACTTGCAGCAGCGGCTGTAGTTATAGCCGGTGGATTGTCTCTTGCTGCATCACAGTATCCGGATGGTCTTGAGTGGTCAATTGAAAAACTTACAGGAGATACAGAACTTGAAGCTGATGGTGAAATATATGATAAAGCATCACAGGTTCAGAATACTACAGCAGTTCTTCCTGATTATTCATTCAAAGATTCAGATAGTGCAGCCGGTACAAGCGTTTCAGGTATTGCAGGGGCATTGATGGTTGTTGCTGTGTGTACGGCAGGATGTTTTATATTCAGATTTTTTAAAAACAAAAAGGTAAAGATAAGTGAATGATTTAAAACGTACATCAGACCGGATGAGACGGCTTGAAGTTACGGCACAAAAGAAGGGATGGCTTAATGATATACATCCGACATCAAAGCTTTTTGTGACACTTGCCTGTATTATTCTGGTAATTTCAATAAATCAATACAATCTTCCGGGGCTGCTGGGTATGTGTATATACCCGGTGGTCCTGTTTGTGATTGGAGAAATATCAATAAAAGAATTTTTATACAGATTGAGGATAATACTTCCGCTTGTATGTCTTGTTGGTATATTTAATCCGGTTTTTGATAAAAGACCAATGTTTTATATAGGGAGTGTCTGCGTCACATATGGAGTGATTTCTATGATTACACTTATGTTAAAGGGTGTTCTTACGATATCGGCAGCATATCTTCTTGCATCAACAACGCCGATAGAAAAGATATGTGCCGCTTTAAGGCATCTTCATTTTCCGAAAATGATTGTGACGGTAATCCTTCTGATATACAGATACATGTCGCTTCTTATGTCTGAAGCTTCCAGGATGACACAGGCATATATGCTTCGTGCACCGGGACATAAGGGAATACATATAAAGGCATGGGGTTCATTTGCGGGAAATCTTCTCATAAGGAGCATAGACAAGGCAAAAACAGTTTATGACAGTATGATTCTGAGAGGATTTGACGGAGAAATAAACTACACAGGATATAAAAAAATGAGTGTAAATGACTATGTATATATGATGGCATGGTTTGTAGTTTTGCTGGTAATTCGTACTTTTATGTGATAGTATATCAGACGTAATATATCATGTGAATAAACAGTTTGTTACTAAATGAAAGACCAAATGGTGTTATATATGAAAATTAATAATCAGAATTATGGAATAGAGGTAAAGAATTTATCATTTTCTTATGAAAATGATGGCGGATATTCGGGTATGGCACTGCAAAACGTGAATTTTACGGCTGATTTCGGTGAATGCGTCGGTATCATAGGTGCGAACGGAGCAGGAAAATCCACATTTTTAAAAATACTTGTCGGTCTGCTTGGTGGCTATACAGGAGATGTGAATATTGGCGGACTTGAGATTAATAAAAAAAATCTTTCAGATATAAGACGTATTGAAGGTTATGTTTTTCAGGATTCTGACAGTCAGCTTTTTATGTCAACAGTATATGAAGATGTTGCATTTGCCCCTGTTAATTATGGGCTTTCCGAAGAAGAGACAAAACAGAGAGTGACAGATGCATTAAAAATGATGGGGATAGAAGAACTGCGTGACAGGCATACGTTCAGGCTGTCCGGTGGACAGAAAAAACTTGCGGCAATTGCAACAATTCTTTCAATGACGCCGGAAATTATATTACTTGACGAGCCGACGATTGCACTTGACCCGAGAAACAGAAAAAATCTTATAGGACTCATTAATTCATTTTCACAGCTTCGTGTAATAGCATCGCATGACCTTGACATGATTATGGATACATGCAGCAGGGTTGTGCTTATGAATAACGGAAAAATTATAAGAGAGGGCAGCACAGTTGAGATACTTAATGACAGAGAACTTCTGGAATCAAATGGGCTGGAGCTTCCGCTTAGTTTATCGGGACACAGGTAATAGTTTGTCAATACAGATATGAGATAGTAGGAGAAAATCATTATGGAAAATGAAAGATTAAAAAAACAGCTTGAATTCTGCCGTGAAATTGACAAGGAAAAATTTATCGGAAGACAGACATATAAGTCAGATGCACAGACAAAAGAAAACGATGCCGAGCATGCATGGCATATGGCTGTCATGACCGTCCTTTTAAGTGAGTATGCCAATGAAAAAATAGATGTGCTGAAAACGGTTACAATGCTTCTGATTCATGATATTGTTGAAATAGATGCAGGTGACACATATGCATATGATGAAGAGGGCAAAAAGACGCAGAGAGAGAGAGAAGTAAAAGCGGCAGACAGGATTTTCGGAATACTGCCTGATGACCAGCGTGATAACTTCAGGAATCTCTGGGAGGAGTTTGAGAAAGGTGAGACACCTGAAGCAAAATTTGCACACACAATGGATAACTTCCAGCCGGCAATGTTAAATGACCTCACGGAAGGAAAAAGCTGGGTTGAAAAAGGTGTGCATTTAAGCCAGATTCTTGAAAGAAATAAAAATACGGCGGCGGGCTCAAAAGAAATATGGGATTATGCATATAAAAATATTTTTGAAAAAAATGTTGAGGCGGGAAAGATAAAAAAAGATAATTAAGTTTAATGGGTTATATGTGAAAGGAATGAAATACAATGTTAAATAAATCAGGTGCAAAGTCTTATCAGATGGATATGTGCACGGGTTCTATTTTAAAAAAAATGCTGATATTTTCGCTGCCTCTTATGGCATCAAGCATGCTTCAGTTATTATTTAATGCGGCTGATATAATAGTTGTAGGAAGATTTGCGGGCGATAATGCACTTGCGGCAGTAGGTTCTAATACGGCACTTATTAACCTTCTGACCAATTTTTTTATGGGACTTTCCATTGGTGCTAATGTTTTAGTGGCAAGGTATTTCGGAGCAAAAAATGATAAAGATTTGTCGGAGACAGTACATACTGCAATGATGTTAAGCATATACAGTGGCATTATTCTTACAGTAATCGGTGTCTTATGTGCAAAACAGATTCTCATATGGATGCAGACACCCGAGGCTGTACTCGGACTTGCAACGGTATATTTAAGAATATATTTCCTTGGTATGACAGCTACGATGATATACAATTTCGGCAGTGCTATACTTAGAGCCGTAGGTGATACGAAGAGACCGCTTTACTATCTTTTCGCTGCGGGTATAGTAAATGTTGTTTTAAATCTTATATTTGTAATAGGTTTTAAATTAAGCGTAATGGGTGTTGCGATTGCAACTGTAATTTCGCAGTGTATATCTGCATTTTTAATATTAAAATGCATGGTACATGAAAGCGGAAGCATCAGACTTGATTTGAGAAATCTCGGTATTAATAAAGAGAAGTTTATAAAAATTGTACAGATTGGACTTCCGGCAAGTCTTCAGGGTGTTATTTTTTCACTTTCCAATGTTGTTATACAGTCTTCGGTTAATTCATTTGGAGAAATTACGGTTGCCGGTAATTCGGCGGCAGCCAATATAGAAGGTTTTGTCTATGTAGCGATGAATTCGCTGTATCAGGCAGCTATTTCATTTACAGGACAAAATGTAGGAGCCGGAAAGTATGAAAGAGTAAACCGTATATTGTATACAGCAGAGGCTTGTGTAATTGTTGTAGGTCTTGTTCTGGGAAATGGTGCACTGTTTTTTGGAAAGCAGCTGCTTTCAATTTATACAGAAAACCCTGACGTTATTGATGCCGGTATGAAGAGAATGAATGTTATTGCAAGAACATATGCACTCTGCGGCATGATGGATGTAATGGTTGGTTCGCTCAGAGGACTTGGATATTCTGTAATGCCAATGATTGTGTCACTTATAGGTGCATGTGGATTGAGACTTTTGTGGATATTTACATTTTTCAGAATGGAGCAGTTCCACACTGTTACATCATTGTACCTTACATATACATGGAGTTGGATTATTACGTTCTCAGCACATGTTATATGCTGGATAATTGTCCGCCGAAAGCTCGGCAGACAATGGAACAGCTGATATTAGATAGTAACATTAATAAGTTCTGTTGAGATATTCTTCACGGATGTGATTTTCCATATCCCGGACTTCCTGCTGGAACTCGCGGGCAGAAACGAGGTGGCAGCCCTGACCGATTATGATAATCTGCTCTAATCCGTCAGATGTTGCCACGCGTACATAGTCTTTTTTGCCATGTCTGTGTGCAAAACTTTCTATGTAATGGTCTGCGGTTTCAGCTTCTTTTGTAAATACAACATGGATGTTATGGTAATCAGTCATTTCTGTGTCATGTCCCTGAACACGGTATGCATCAAATACAGCAATCAGGTTACATTTTGTCATTGCCTGATAGTTACAGAGGATATCAAGGAGACGTCCTCTTGCACTGTCAAGATTAATGGCTGCAAGTTCTTTTAATTCATCCCATGCAAATATAATATTATATCCGTCCACAAGAAGGTATGATTCACCTTGATTTTGTGGTGTTTCAGTGCCTTTATAGACATATTTTACCGTAGAATCGGTTTTTTTAGCACCCGTCCTGTGCAATTTATCATTGTCACCGCGGCTGTTAGAGTAGTAGGTCTGCTTTAAAATAGCATCAATTTCATCGGTTCCTAAAGGTTCGTCCGATACAGTACGGCTTGATGCACGGCTGTTAAGTACGGCTGATGAATTGGCAGCACCTGCGTTGAGTCCGCGTTTTCTTAATTCAAGAACACTATCTAAGTGCATATGTGAAAATACTTCATTCCATTCAATGACTGTGCCTGAGCCGTGAGAACAGAATACTGATGAAGACGGATTTAATGTATCCCGTTCAGCATCATAACCGAAATTTTCAATTACTTCTTCTGCGTTATGGCATGGGTAATAGCCATCCATTCTATATGAAAGTCTGCCAAGCCCTTTGGTATACGATGCAACTTCAGTCTGGTAATCAGAAAGACAGGCAGCAGGAATAGTGCCTGTTATAACTGAAAGAGAAACGTCTGTCTCATCTGACAATGCAAACTTTGCATTCATTCTGTCTAAATCAGTCATTGCACGTCCGATATTTTCAGCAGGAACTTTTAATGTGAAGTTAAAATATGGTTCAAGAAGAACTGATTCTGCCTGCATCAGACCCTGCCTTACCGCACGATATGTAGCCTGCCTGAAATCGCCGCCCTCAGTATGCTTAGGATGTGCTCTTCCGCTGACAAGAGTTATTGTGACATCTGTGAGAGGAGATCCCGTAAGAACTCCTACAGGTGCTTTTTCATATAGATGCGTCATTATGAGACGCTGCCAGTTTTTATCAAGCACATCTTCAGAGCAGTCTGCTTTATATAATATTCCACTGCCTTTTTCGCCGGGTTCGATTATGAGGTGAACTTCCGCATAGTGTCTTAAAGGTTCAAAATGACCGACCCCTTCAACAGTGTTTTTAATTGTTTCTTTGTACACAATGCTGCCTGATGTGAATCCAACTTCGATTCCAAAACGGTCTTTTATGAGATTTTGCAGTATTTCAATCTGCACGGCCCCCATAATCTGGACATGAATCTGTTTTAAAAGCTCATTCCATACAATGTGAAGCTGTGGTTCTTCTTCTTCAAGCATTTTTAATTTTGGAAGTATTAAAAGTGCGTCTGTTCCTTCGGGAAGAACAAGCTGATAAGTCATTACAGGTTCAAGCATAGGAATTTCGCTTTCAGTGTCAGAACCGACAGACTGACCGGCATAAGCGGAATCAAACCCGGTTACGGCACATATTCCTCCGGCAGGAACTTCATTTACTGTTGTATATTTTTCACCGGAATATATTCTTATCTGATTGATTTTTTCATCCGGCGTAATCTGCATGCGGGAGGTGAGAGTTCCACCTGTGATTTTCATGTATGCAAGGCGTGTGCCTTGTGGGTCACGGGCAATCTTGTATACTTTTGCCCCAAATTTATCTGGATATGACGGACAGTTCATATATGTATTTAATCCATCAATAAATTCATCAATTCCTGTAAGTTTTAATGCTGAACCAAAAAAGCAAGGAAAAACCTGTCTTTTTTCAATGCATGTTTTTAGTAGAGCAGTGTCAAGCGTATTATTTTCAAGAAAATGGTTGAGAAGTTCTTCATTGCATAAAGAAAGTTCCTCCATGTCAATTGCATCTTGAATACTGAAGTCAATTATTGCATCAGAAAGCTGATTTTTAAGCTGTTCAAGTATTCTTTGCTTATTGACACCGGACTGGTCTGTTTTATTTACAAAAATAAATACAGGAATTTTATATCTTGCAAGAAGCCTCCAGAGGGTTTCGGTGTGGCTCTGTATTCCATCGGCACCGCTGATTACGAGGATTGCATAGTCGAGAACCTGGAGTGTTCTTTCCATTTCAGCAGAAAAATCAACATGTCCTGGTGTGTCAAGAAGCGTAATACGAGCATTTTCAAGCTCCACAACAGCCTGCTTTGAAAATATTGTAATTCCGCGGGCACGTTCCTGCTTATTGGTATCCAAAAAGGCATCACGTGTATCAACGCGTCCAAGTTTGCGGATAGTACCTGTTTTGTAGAGAAGAGCCTCGGAAAGAGTTGTTTTTCCGGCATCGACATGTGCAAGCATGCCAATATTTATGTTTGGTTTGTTTAAGTCCCCCATATATTGATCTCCTTAGTTAAGACATTTTCTGACTAAATCGTGGTCGATTATAAATACATAAAAAATATTACCATAATAACGGCTGTTTATAAGTCTTCCATGGTCAAGAACAGGAATGACAGTGCCATCTTTTCGTTTAAGGGAAAATGACAGATAATCATTGTTGTCATTCTCAAGTGCGTTAATCTGCTTCCATATATTTTCTTCGACTGCTTCGCGTTCATCTTCTTTGATGATATTTCGGAAGCTGCGGCCTGTATAGTCAATTAATTCATCAAAATTGCTGCAGCCTGTGAGATTTAACATTTCTTTATTAGCAAAAAGAATAGAATCATCTTTTTTGTCAGCTTTGTATATTATAAAAGCACTCGGAAGATTTTCTGAAATATCGCTTAACGCAAATCCAAGTGGTGTGCGTATTTTTTTGTTCATATTCGGATTAAATTCCAGACATTCATGTTTGCCTTTAATTTTTACGTCATATAAGGCAGTATCAGCATCAATAAGCAGCTGTTCTACAGAGCCGTCGTCAGGGTTGTATTGTGCGTATCCAACGGAAATATTAAAGCTTTGTGTCTGGTTGCTAGCTATAAAAGAACGAGGCATATCCGTGAAAGCCTCTATTTGTGCTTTTGCATCTTTACATGTGCAGTTTTTCAGGATGATACAGAATTCATCACCACCACTACGACACAGAATTGAATTTTTAGGAAAAGAACTTCTTATTGTGTCGGCGAGAATGCATAACGCTTTATCTCCGGTTGAATGTCCAAAAAGGTCATTAATGAATTTAAAATCATCTATATCAAGTGCAATACAGACACAATGTTCATTACTATGTTTTTTCATATATTTTGTTAAATGTTCCTGAAATCCATTGCGGTTAAGAAGTCCCGTGAGATTGTCAGTAGATGAAAGGTTCTGCAGTATGATTCCATTGGCCTGAAGCACCATAAGTGCATATGTGAGACCTGTAAGGAGAAAAAGGATAATAAATCCCCCAATAAATACTGTTGTTGTTTGACTGTCTGCATGCCAGCCGTCTTTAGGTGTAACTTCAAGTTTCCATGAACAGCCACCTAATTCAAACTGATATGTAACAGGGCTTATAAATTCTTCACAATTGCTGTAAATTTCCGTAAATTCACCGGTAAGAGGTGATAAAGTTTTTGAGAGGCGGTAATAGTATCCGAAATCTTCAAGTGCATTTACAGAATTTGAAAAGATTTCCGGCACACGGATAATTGATATAGTAAATCCCCAGAAATATTCATCACCGGATTCATTTTCAAGATAGACAGGATTTCTTATGGTAATGCCGACACCACCCTGTTTAAGCTGGAAGGGTCCCTGCATAACGGTTATATTATTATCTCTTCCATAGCGTACTATTTCACTACGGGAAGGGTCATTGATTAAGTCAATTTTGCCGGTATCATTACCTTTTTCAGGGTAAATATCTGTTACAACACCACCTGGTGCAAGCTGTATGCTCTGAATAGAATCGGTCATCATATTTTCGGCAACTTTTTCAAAGTGTTCAATCTGTCCATTTTCACTTATAATAATCTGTTCAAGTGACTTGGTGATTGTTATTCCATTATTAAGGTCAGCAATCATGCGGTCAGCGTAACTTACGGCATTCAGGGCTGCCTTATCCCTTACCCGTTCCTGGTTTGTATAGCTTATTTTATATATAACTACACACAGAACTCCTGTGCCGAAAAGAAAGACGAGCAGTGGAATTATAAGTTTGTATTTTAATGCTTTTAATTTTGGATAATTCATTGTGTAACTCCTGGTATGTGAAACGCCCACATAAATGAAACTGATATGATATATTGATTGCATCTATCAGTAAAAGTAAAAAATAATGCAGGTAATTATATGTTATGATTGTCCTGTAATCAAGTAATATAACTACATGCATTATAACATGTTTTATTTAGCTGGTAAAATGAAATTTGGTACATTCGTACCTGATTATTCTGACTTATTCTAAAACAAGAAGAAGAGCCATTTTAAATTTACCGTCAGCTGTCACGCTGTGAAGACCATTTTTTTCAAAACGGAAACATTCACCCTCACTGATTGTGTAATCTTTGCCTTCGTAGCCGATTACAGCTTTGCCTTCAAGTGCAAATACGATAGCATTGCCGGGAGCACAATGAGGTGTAAGACCTGTTCCCTCATCGAATGACATAAGGACATATTTCATAGTAGGGTTGCTTACAATGTCCATGTTTGCAATGCTTCCTTCCTCGTAAGAAATAAGATTTTTAAGTGCGAATACTTCGTTTGTTTTAACAATTTCGTTCATAATTGCTGAATTCTCCTTTTTAAATATTACTTCGGTATAAACCATTCCGTCTGAAGTTTCCATTCCGCAGAGTGTGGAAGCGGGAATTATTACGGCTGTATCAGGTGTCAGTGTGAGTTTTTTCTTATCGTTTCCAATGATAAATGTACCACTGCCGGCGGCACCGATATACATTGTCATTCTGTCATAACTTTCCTGGCTGATAGAAGTATCTTTGCCCATTGAAAAGAATGTTGCCATGTTGGATGTTCCAAGTTTTGAGTCTCTTGAAACTGTCATTCCATCACGTATTGGACGAAGATTTTCGATTGTAAATACATTTTCCAACGATAGTTCCTCCTGATAAAAAGTATAGTTTATTATTGCCCATAAACAGAATATATACTATAATTTTGCAAAAAGGAAGTACGCACATTAAAGTTGTATACTAACCTAAAGTAAAGCGTGATATTTTTATAAAAGATTTTAGCATTTATCATATGAAAGGAAATGGTTATGGAAGATAATAAGATACCTAAATGCGGATGCTGCCATACAGGTGAAAATATATCGGAGACAGATTTTGGTTATACACTTTCGCTGATTAACGGAAAATATAAACTTGTAATCATTTACTGGCTGGAACAGCATGACAATGTGATGAGATATAGTGAGTTAAAAAGATGTCTCGGAAATATTTCACATAAGACACTCAGTTCGACTTTGAAAGAAATGGAAAGTGACGGACTTATAATAAGAAAGGAATATCCGCAGATACCTCCAAAGGTTGAGTATAGCCTTTCTAAGAGAGGCATGTCACTGATTCCGATTCTGGTGGCAATGTGTGAGTGGGGAAGTATCCATAAAAATGATTAAAGGAGACCAAATATGAATAAAAAAAATAATAAACAGATATTTAATCCGTATCTGCCATCTTATGAATATATTCCGGATGGCGAGCCGCATATTTTTGGTGACAGGCTTTATATATACGGAAGCCATGACAGATTTGGCGGCAGCGACTATTGTGAAAATGATTATGTATGCTGGTCAGCACCGGTTGATGATTTGTCTGACTGGCATTTTGAAGGTGAGATTTATAATAGAAAACAGCATCCATATAGGGAGGAGAGAATGCTTCTTTTTGCACCTGATGTTGTGAAAGGTGCGGATGGAAGATTTTATCTTTATTATTCTATGGCACATTCGTCAAGAATGTCTGTTGCTGTGTGTAATACTCCGGCAGGACATTATGAATATTATGGTGATGTAAAAACTTCAGACGGTCGTATATATGGAATTGACAAAGGTGACATGCTGCAGTTTGACCCTGGGGTATTTGCAGATGATGATGGAAGTGTATATCTATATTCCGGTTTTTGTCCGAATAAGACGGAAGATGAGCATGGACGTATTATGGCAGGAGCACATGTATGCAGACTTAGTGATGATATGATTACAATGAAAGATCTGCCACACGTAATATTTCCAAGAGATTTTAAATGTCCTGAGGAAGCTGGATTTTTTGAAGCTTCGTCAATGAGAAAATTTGGCAGAAAATATTATTTTATATATTCTGCCAGAGCAAACGGACTGCATTATTGTATAAGTGATTATCCTGACAGGGATTTTGTGTATGGAGGCAGGCTGCATGCATCGTCAGATGTCGGATTAAGAGGATACACTCCGTCTGATACTGCATATCCAAACGGTAATACGCATGGAAGCATAATACAGCTCAATGAAAGTTTTTATATATTTGACCACAGATTTACCAATGCATGTTCATATTGCCGTCAGGGGGTGGCTGAAAAGATTGAGATGGATGAAAATGGCTTTTTTAAAGCAGCAGAAGCTACAAGCTGCGGACTTAACGGCGGTCCGCTTGACGGTGAAGGAATGTATCCTTCATATATAGTATGTTTTCTTAAAAATATAAAACTTGAAAAGGATGCATCAAAAGAGGAAAGACTGTCAAAAAATGCATATGTCACGCAGGATGGCGGTGACAGAGAGAGCGGTGAAGATGCATATATTGCCAATATGCAGGATGGATGTATGGCAGGATTTAAGTATTTTAATATGAAAAAAGGGCATAATAAAATAGCAATTTCAGTGAGAGGAAATGCAGTAGGAACTATAAAAATTACAACGGATTCGGATTATTCGGGTAAGAATATTGAGGATTATCCGATAGCCGGACAGGAATTGCTTTCAATTGAATCACATGACTGGAAAGAAACAGTTGTTGATATAGATATTGAAACGGGCATAAACCCGGTGTATTTTATTTTTGAAGGTAGAGGAAAATTTGATATAAAAAATTTTACAATTATTTAAAATATATAATAATGATTAATAAAATTTAAAAAATAATATTTATATTTCACAAAACATAAAAACAAACTATAAATATCAAAATATAAAGATTTAGACCTATGTGGGCAATGACTATATGGACTTAATATTTATCTATACATATGAAATGTAACGTAAAAGTGCGGAGGATAAATATGGTTGCTTACAAGGACGTTTTAAAAAGGCTTGTAATGTATAGAATATCTATGGGTCTGATGCAGACAGATATTGCAGAAAAGTTTGGGCTTATGCAGGAGCAATATTCTTATATTGAAAACGGTGGAATTATAATAAGTGGACAGATACTTATGAATTTTTCGGAAATCGGATTTGATTTGGATGAGTTGATAGCCGGTAAAAAGTATGTTTATCATACAAAGGACCTGGATAAGACTTTAGCGAATATAGATACTGAAACACATAGGAATTTTGCTTTGAAGCTGTTGGCTGATATTATTGTAAGCAAATACAGCGGCACAGTTTCAAAAATGAGGGACGAAGATGCGAATAATATGAAAATGCTTCAGTCACTTGCAAATGACTGGAATGGATTTTCAATGACATGCTTTGTCAGGGATAAAATGAATACATCACAGATAGCCATGGCTGAAAAGCTGGGACTTGGAATCAAGAAATATCGCGATATTGAAAAAGAAAAGATATATCCTGATGCAGAGACACTTGTAAGTCTTTATAATATGTCAGAATATCGTCCCACGTTATTTATGAATCTTCAGGATAGAAAGATTCAGATTATTAAAAGCGTGTGGTGTATATTTCCGGCTGAAGACAAACGTAAGATGTTAAATTATGTATCTGATTCTATGAATATTTTATAAATTCTTTTGAAATGTAATTTTGTAAAAAAATTGGTGAAATTGCTGAACAAGGCTTGCATTTAGTGTGCGAGCCTTGTTTTTATTTACAAAAAATGGTATTCTTATCTAAGGTTTTGCGTCAGCGGTTTGACGTATAAAAGTATGCAGTGAAAAAGCAGGAAGAGGCAGAGCCTAATATATGCAGAGAAGATGAAAGGGGATTTTTTACAATGCCAGTAATGGAATATCTTGAAAGAAATGCAAGATTATATCCCGACGAGGTAGCTTTGGTAGAGCTTAATCCGGATGAGAATGATACAAGAAGGATGACCTGGAAAGAATATGCTCTTATACAGCCTACAAGATTCGAGCCGTATAGAAGAGAGATTACATGGAGTGTATTTAATGAAAAGGCAAACCGTTTTGCTAATATGCTTCTTGGAAGGGGAATAAAGAAAGGTGATAAGGTAGCAATACTTATGTATAACTGCCTTGAGTGGCTGCCTGTATATTTTGGGGTATTAAAGACAGGTGCGATTGCTGTTCCTTTTAATTTCAGATATGATTCAGATGAAATTTTATATTGTGCAAAGCTTGCAGAGGTAGATGTGATTGTGTTCGGTTCTGAATTCATAGGAAGAATGGAAGTCAATGCAGATGTTTTAAGCAAGGGAAGACTTCTTATATATGTTGGGGATAACTGTCCAAGTTTTGCGGAAAGTTATAGGGAGCTTGTCGCTGACTGTTCAAGCAAATCTCCTGATATTGAAATTACAGATGATGATTTTGGTGCAATATATTTTTCGTCTGGAACAACGGGATTTCCAAAGGCGATACTTCATAAACACAGAAGCTTAACACAGGCGGCACAGATGGAGCAGAAGCATCATTCAACAGGAAGAGATGATACATTTTTATGTATTCCTCCGCTTTATCATACCGGTGCGAAGTTTCACTGGATGGGAAGCCTTGTTGCAGGAAGTAAGGCGGTTCTTCTTAAAGGAACAAAGCCGGAGACAATACTTTCTGCTATTTCAAATGAGCACTGCACAATAGTATGGCTTCTGGTGCCATGGGCACAGGATATTCTTGATGCTCTTGACAGAGGCGATATTAAGCTGTCTGATTATAAACTTGACCAGTGGAGGCTTATGCACATAGGAGCACAGCCGGTTCCACCTTCGCTTATCAAGAGATGGAAAGAATATTTTCCAAACCACCAGTACGATACGAATTATGGCTTGTCAGAGTCAACAGGTCCGGGCTGCGTTCATCTCGGAGTTGAAAATATTGATAAAGTCGGGGCAATCGGCGTTCCGGGTTACAGATGGGAATGTAAGATTGTTGATAAAAATGATAATGAAGTTGCACAGGGCGGGGTCGGTGAACTTTGTGTCAAAGGTCCGGGTGTGATGACATGTTATTATAACGATGAGAAGTCAACAAGTGAAGTGCTAAAGGATGGCTGGCTGTATACAGGTGATATGGCTATGCAGGATGAACAGGGATTTTACTATCTTGTTGACAGAAAGAAAGATGTTATCGTAAGCGGTGGTGAAAATATTTATCCGGTTCAGATAGAAGATTTCTTACGCCGTCATGACAAAATAAAGGACGTTGCTGTAATCGGCCTTTCAGACAGAAGACTTGGTGAGAAGACAGCGGCAATCATAGAAATCAAGGATGGCATGGTCTGTTCAAAAGAAGAAATTGAAGAATTCTGCCATGCACTTCCGAGATATAAGCGTCCTAAAGAGATTATTTTTGCTGATATACCAAGAAATGCAACAGGAAAGATTGAAAAACCAAAGCTTCGTAAGATTTACGGTGCCGACAATCTTGTTGCAAAAGAAAATCAGATATAAAAATATACAGGTCATATGACCGCAAAAACAAGGAGGATTTATGAAAGAGTTAATGCTTGGCAATAAAGCCGTTGCAAGGGGGCTTTACGAGGCTGGCTGTATGGTTGTTTCAAGTTATCCGGGAACACCCAGTACAGAGATTACAGAAGAAACAGCAAAATATGATGAAGTGTACTGCGAATGGGCTCCGAATGAAAAGGTGGCTCTTGAAGCTGCACACGGAGCGACTGTAGGCGGACGAAGAAGTGCATGTGCAATGAAACATGTAGGTCTTAATGTAGCTGCTGACCCGCTTTTTACAATATCATATCAGGGTGTCAACGCAGGTCTTGTAATATGCGTTGCAGATGACCCGGGGATGCATTCTTCACAGAATGAACAGGATTCCAGACATTATGCAAAGGCAGCAAAAGTGCCTATGCTTGAGCCTTCAGATTCACAGGAAGCACTTGAATTTACAAAGAAGGCATTTGAATTATCAGAAAAATACAACACACCTGTATTTATCAAGATGTGTACAAGAGTTTCACATTCACAGAGTGTCGTCGAGACAGGAGTGCGTGTTGTGCCTGAGCAGGTACCTTATGTAAAGGACCCGGCAAAGGTCATGATGACATTAAATTCAAGAAATGCACATGTAAGAGTTGAACAGCGTACAAAAGACCTTATTGCTCTTGCCGAAAACTGTGATTTTAACAGAGTTGAATATGGTGATAAAAAGCTTGGAATTATCACATCATCAACATCATATCAGTATGCGAGGGAGTGTTTTGGTGAAAATGCAAGCATTTTAAAGCTTGGAATGATTTATCCGCTTCCTGAAAAGCTTATACTTGATTTCGCAGCTTCTGTAGATGAGGTTATCGTTCTTGAGGAGCTTGACCCGTTTATTGAGGAACATTGTAAACAGCTTGGCATAAAAGTAAAGGGAAAAGATACATTTCCTATATGTGGAGAATTCTCACAGAATCTTGTCAGAAAGTGTATGGGAATGGAAGTTCCGGAAAGCTTACATATAGATGACAAAATTCCGCCAAGACCTCCTGTTATGTGTGCAGGATGTCCACACAGAGGAGTTTTCTATACATTAAAGAAAAATAACTGCATGGTTTACGGTGATATCGGATGTTATACACTCGGTGCGGTTGCACCTCTTAATGCTATGGATTTAAATGTCTGTATGGGTGCATCATGTTCAGGACTTCATGGATTTAACAAGGCAATGGGCAAAGAAGGTGAAAAGAGAAGCGTCGGCGTTATTGGCGATTCAACATTTATACATTCAGGAATTACAGGAATTACAGATATTGCATACAACATGAGTAATTCAACAGTTATTATTCTTGATAATTCAATTACCGGCATGACCGGACACCAGCAGAATCCTACGACTGGTAAAAATCTCCGTGGTGAGCCGGCAGGAAAGGTTAATCTTGAAGCACTTTGCCGTGCTATCGGATTTAACAGGGTTCGTGTTGTAGACCCATATAACCTTGAAGAGGTAGATACTGTATTGAAAGAGGAACTTGAGGCAGATGAACCATCAATTATCATAAGCCGCCGTCCGTGCGTAATGATAAAAGGAACTGTTCACAAACCGCCTCTCAAAGTTGATTCTGATAAATGCGTCGGATGTAAATCGTGCATGCGTATTGGATGTCCTGCAATTTCTGTAAGAGATAAAAAAGCAAAGATTGACCCTACACTCTGCATTGGCTGTAAGGTATGTACACAGATGTGTAAATTTGATGCATTGAAAGCAGAATAAGGAGAGTTGATATGGATACAAAGAATATTATGATAGTAGGCGTCGGCGGACAGGGAACACTGCTGGCAAGTAAAATGTTAGGTTATGTTCTCTTACAGCAGGGATATGACGTAAAGGTATCGGAAGTTCACGGAATGAGCCAGCGAGGCGGAAGCGTTGTAACATACGTAAGATATGGTAAAAAAGTATACTCACCTGTAATTGATAAGGGTGAGGCAGATGTTATCATTTCATTTGAAAAACTTGAAGCTGCAAGATGGCTTGAATTTCTCAAAAAAGACGGAACAATTATAACAAATACTCAGGAAGTAGAGCCAATGCCTGTAATAACGGGTGCGGCTGCATATCCTGAAAATCTTATCGAGAAAATGCAGGCAGCAGGTGCAAAGGTTGATGCAAAAGATTTTCTTTCAATCGCACAGGAGGCCGGTTCTGCAAAAGCTGTAAATATAGCACTCATGGGAAGATTATCAACATATTTTCCTGAGATAAGCGATGAACAGTGGCAGGATGCTATTGAAAAAATAGTACCTCCGAAATTCCTTGATTTGAACAGAAAGGCATTTGAAGCGGGAAGAAACGCATAATTAAATTAAATAAAAATGCTCCGTTTAGGATAACAGTTAAGCTGTGAATCCCGAACGGAGCATTTTGTTTAGTGATTTATATTTAGGGTTATAGGACAGCGAGCCAAAACGATGCTTACATTCAAAACAATATTTACCTTTAGTCGCCGAGAGCAGTTTTTTGCTCAACGGTTGTCTTTTTGTCATAGCATTTAAAAGCTGATTCCACAAGCTCTTTGTCAGGCTTTGGTGTGAACAGGCTGACTACAGGAACAATTACAAGTCCGGCAAGCATTGCAATAGCACCGCAGTTGATAGGTGACTGCATAATTGTCGGAAATGAGCTCCTGAAGAAAATATTTGCAATCATAAGAACTGAACTGAATATGAAACATACCCAGCATGAAGCCTTTGTGACACGCTTTGAATATAATGAGTACATAAAAGGTGCAAGGAATGAACCGGCGAGTGCACCCCATGAAACACCCATAAGCTGTGCAATAAATGTAATTGAGCTCTTATATTGTATAAGTGCAAGAATTGATGAAATTGCAATAAATACAACGACAAGAATTCTTATTGATAAAACCTGTTTTTTATCGCTCATATCTTTAATAAAATTATCTTTTAAGAAGTCGATAGTAAGTGTTGAACTTGATGCAATTACAAGTGATGAAAGCGTAGACATTGACGCTGACAAAACGAGAATAACAACAAGTGCGATAAGCATAGGACTTAATCCTGAAAGCATTGTCGGAATAATTGAGTCATATCCGTTGGCAGCAACATCAATTTCATCTGAGAAAAGACGTCCAAATCCACCGAGAAAATAACTGCCTCCGGCAACAACAAGTGCAAATATAGTTGAAATAATTGTACCTTTTTTGATGGATTTTTCATCTTTTATTGCGTAAAACTTCTGAACCATCTGTGGAAGTCCCCATGTACCGAGTGATGTAAGTATTACGACAAATAAAAGATTGAGAGGGTCAGGTCCGAAAAATGAAGCAAATATTCCCGGTGTATCTGTTACAGCAGGGTCACTCACTTTTGCAAGACCATCAAGTGCCGCCATAAATCCGCCTTTACTGTTAAGAACGGCAGCTATTACGGTTGCAATGCCAAAAAGCATTATTATTCCCTGAATGAAATCGTTAATAGCTGTTGCCATATATCCGCCTGCAATTACGTAGATAGCTGTAAGAACTGCCATGAGTATAATACAGACTGAATAATCAATGTTAAATGCCATTCCGAAAAGTCTTGAAAGACCATTATAAAGAGATGCTGTATAAGGAATGAGAAAAATGAATATAATTACGGATGCACCGATTTTTAACGCACTGCTTCCGAATCGTTCTCCGAAAAACTGCGGCATTGTTGCAGAATTCAGATGCTGGCTCATAATTCTTGTTCGTCGTCCGAGAACAACCCATGCCAGAAGTGAACCTATAATTGCATTGCCGATGCCTGCCCATGTTGCAGAAATGCCATATTTCCATCCGAACTGGCCAGCATATCCTACGAATACGACAGCAGAAAAATAAGAAGTTCCGTAGGCAAAAGCTGTAAGCCACGGACCAACCGAGCGGCCGCCAAGTACGAATCCGTTGACATCAGTTGCATGTTTGCGGCAGTAAAGACCGATTCCAATCATGACCGCAAAATAGATAATCAAAATTAATAGTTTCATAAAAATCCTCCTGTGTTTCTTTTGAATTTACCCCTTTAAAGTTCAACGCTTTAAACAACTAAAATTTTATCATGTTTTTATTATTTTATCAACAAAAATATGACGTTGTTTTTGCATATAAAAAATAAAAAAACAGTACATACATTCGATTTTTTGTTGTATAATATTTTTATGAAAAAAATTATGGTATATGGGAATAATATGAAAGGAAACAATGGTATGGGCAGCAGGATATATGTATGTATAGATTTAAAATCATTTTATGCATCGGTTGAGTGTGTTGAGCGTGGTCTTGATACAATGACAACTAATCTTGTTGTTGCTGACCCGGACAGAAGTGAGAAAACAATATGTCTTGCTGTGTCGCCTGCGATGAAAGCTCTTGGCGTGAAGAACAGATGCCGTGTGTTTGAGATTCCCAAAGGTATTGATTATATTATGGCACAGCCGAGAATGCAGCTTTATATTGATTATTCGGCAAAGATATATGGCATTTATCTGAAGTACATTTCAAAAGAGGATATACATGTATATTCTATAGATGAAGTTTTTATGGATGTAACAGAGTATCTTTCTTTATATGGAATGACTGCGAAAGAACTGGGCATACGTATTATGCAGGATATATTTGATACAGTGGGGATTAGGGCAACGTGCGGCATAGGTACTAATCTTTATCTTGCAAAGATTGCACTTGATATAACTGCGAAACATGCGAAAGATTTTATCGGTGAACTTGATGAGGAAAGTTATAAGAGGACGCTGTGGCATCACAGACCACTCACAGATTTCTGGAGAGTGGGGCATGGACTTGCCGGAAGACTTGCACAGGCAGGGATATATGATATGGCACAGATTGCAGAGGCAGATGAGCAGATCCTGTATGATATGATTGGCATTGATGCTGAACTTCTCATTGACCACGCATGGGGGATAGAACCGGTTACTATTGCGGATATTAAGAAATATAAGCCGAGAAGCAGCAGCATAACGAGCGGTCAGGTTCTTGCAAGGGATTATGAACATGAGGAGGGAAGGCTTATCGTCAAGGAAATGGCTGACGGAATGTGTCTTCAGCTTGTTGAGCAGGGAATGGTTACGGATTCGGTGACAATCTATATAAATTACTCAAAAGAATATAGTGCAGCTGCGGGAGTGCCACAGTCCGTGCGTGGTTCAATTATGCTTCCGTCAGCGACAAGTTCATCTAAAAAGATGCTTCCGTTTATTTCAAAGCTTTATGATGAGGTTAAGGATAAAAATATTCCTGTGCGTAAAATCAATCTTATATTTAACAGGCTGACAGATGAAGCCTACAGACAGGTTGGGCTGTTTGATGACGATATAGATGGTGACAGGGAAAATAAATTACAGCATGCAGTGCTTGATTTGAAGAAGAAGTATGGCAGAGATGCGGTATTGAAAGGCATGAATCTTGAAAAGGGTGCAACTGCAATAGAAAGAAATCATCAGATTGGGGGACACAGAAGTGGTAATTAGAAAAAGTACAGTAAATAATACAAGAAAAAAGATGCCGGTCGAAGAACGTGCCAAGCAGTTTATGCCATTTTCAGCACTGAAAGGTCTTGATGAAGCACTTCGTGAACAGGAAATTATTGCCGAAGAAAATGTAAAAACGGAGACTGTAAAAGAGGATGATATATGTCAGACTGAAGATAATTAAGTAGAGGTGCATTTTTGACAGCTTCAGTTAATTATGTGAATAATATGTGCATTTTGTACAGATAAAAGTACAAAATAACCGCATAAATTCAAGGATTGTACTAAATTCAATAATATGAAAATTACTCTTGATTTTACATTGTTAAAATGTTAGTATGCTCTTGTCAGTAATTGTTACTTATTTATCAAAGTTGTTACAAACGCATTTTTGTCACAGGAGAATATCTTAATTAAAATCAATGCATTGCATTTAGAATAAGATATTTTTTTGATTATAATAGCTGACAACATTTTTTATAATGCGGATTGTATACAGTGTACAAAATTAAAACAAGGAGGAACAAGGAACAATGGTACAGATGGATCAGTGGAACGGTTTCAAAGGTAGACTTTGGAAGGAAGAAATCAATGTAAGAGATTTCATCCAGAATAACTACAAGCCATATGACGGAGATGAAAGTTTCCTGGAAGGCCCAACAGAGGCAACAAATAAGCTTTGGGGCAGATTACAGGAGTTACAGAAGGAAGAAAGAGCTAAGGGCGGCGTACTTGACATGGAAACAGAGGTAGTTGCAGGCCTTACAGCTTACGGTCCTGGATATATAGATGAGTCTATGAAAGACCTTGAACAGATTGTAGGTCTTCAGACAGATAAGCCATTAAAGAGAGCATTTATGCCTTATGGTGGTATTAAGATGGCAGAGGAATCATGCAAGAACTATGGTTACGAGCCAAATCCTGAATTACACAAGATTTTTACAGAATATCATAAGACACATAACCAGGGTGTTTTCGATGCTTACACACCAGAGATGAGAAAGGCTCGTCACAGCCACATCATCACAGGTCTTCCAGATACTTATGGTCGTGGTCGTATCGTAGGTGACTACAGAAGAGTTGCTCTTTATGGTATCGATTTCCTTATGGAAGAGAAGAAGAAAGATCATGCTAACTGCGGATGCGGTACAATGACAGATGACGTTATTCGTTTAAGAGAAGAGATTTCTGATCAGTACAAGGCACTTGCAGGTATGAAGAAGATGGCAGAAAGCTATGGCTATGATATTTCTAAGCCAGCTACAAATGCAAAGGAAGCTTGCCAGTGGTTATACTTTGGTTACCTTGCAGCTATCAAGACTCAGAATGGTGCAGCTATGTCAGTTGGACGTGTTTCTACATTCCTTGATATCTATATTCAGAGAGATCTTGATAACGGCGTTATCACAGAGAAAGAAGCTCAGGAACTTATCGACCATATGGTTATGAAGTTCAGAATGGTTAAATTCGCAAGAATTACATCATACAACGAATTATTCTCAGGTGATCCAACATGGGCTACACTTGAAGTAGGTGGTACAGGTATCGACGGACGTTCAATGGTTACAAAGAACGACTACAGATTCCTTCATACACTTGAAAACATGGGACCTTCGCCAGAACCAAACCTTACAGTTCTTTACTCATCAAGACTTCCTGAGAACTTCAAGAAGTATGCAGCAAAGATTTCTGTTGATACATCTTCAATCCAGTATGAGAATGATGATGTTATGAAGGTTACATGGGGCGATGACTATTCAATCTGCTGCTGTGTATCTGCTACACAGACAGGTAAGGAAATGCAGTTCTTCGGAGCTAGAGCAAACCTTGCTAAGTGCTTACTTTACGCTATCAATGGTGGTGTTGATGTTAAGAACAGAGAACAGGTTGGTCCTGCTTACAAGCCTATCACATCTGAATATCTTGAGTATGATGAAGTTGTTGAAAAGTTTGACGCTATGATGGATTGGTTAGCTGACCTTTATGTTAATACACTTAACCTTATCCAGTATATGCATGATAAGTATTACTATGAAGCAGCTGAGATGGCTCTTATCGATACAGATGTTAAGAGAACATTCGCTACAGGTATTGCCGGATTCTCACATGTTGTTGACTCACTTTCAGCTATTAAGTATGCAAAGGTTAAGACAGTACGTGACGAAACAGGTATTGTTGTAGATTACAAGATTGAGGGAGATTTCCCTAAGTATGGTAATGATGATGACAGAGCTGATGATATCGCTGTATGGCTTCTTAAGACATTCCTTGAGAAGATTAAGAAGAGACATACTTACAGAGATTCAGAGCCTACAACATCAATCCTTACAATTACTTCAAACGTAGTTTACGGTAAATATACAGGAGCTATGCCAGATGGTCGTCCAGCAGGCACACCACTTTCTCCTGGTGCTAACCCAAGCTACGGTGCAGAGCAGAATGGTCTTCTTGCATCTCTTAACTCACTTACAAAGCTTCCATACGAATGGGCACTTGATGGTATTTCAAATACACAGACAATGAACCCAGACGCATTAGGACACAACGAAGATGAAAGAGTTGCTAACCTTGTAAACGTTATGGATGGTTACTTCGATCAGGGTGCTCATCACCTTAACGTAAACGTATTCGGTAAGGATAAGCTTATCGATGCTATGGAACATCCTGAAAAACCTGAATATGCTAACTTCACAATCCGTGTATCAGGTTACGCTGTTAAGTTCATCGACCTTACAAAGGAACAGCAGATGGATGTTATCAGCAGAACATTCCATGACAGAATGTAATCATACGAATAGTATAATTGCTTGAAATTAGAATGCAGTATTTAAGCGGTTTGGCAAAAAATGTATATACTAATACTTAATGTAAATTGGTGTAAACTAGTACAGTTTGGTTTTTTATCTGAACCAAAACTGAACCAAACTGCTTAAAAAACTGAACCAGATAAAAGTGGCTTTAAGTTGCTTGTTTACTGGTGATAAGTTACATTAAGTTATAACAAAAAATGAAAAAGCCACCTGTATTCAAAAAATGCAGTACAATCTGAGATGATTGTACTGCATTTTTGAGTTTATGTGAGCAATGAGCCAAAATCTGTGCATGCATGAGAATTTGACGACTGTGAAATGATTTATTTTTATGGATAATAAACCACAAAGGGTGTCAAAGTCCTTATCCTCAGAAGGCAAAAGAGGAGATTATGCTGATTAATAATTAGTGTATCGTGAACGCATATGCGACTAGACGGTAGTTCCAAGTATGCGGGCGTAATGGGGATTCATAGGAATCACGCATACATACATCTTTGTATATATTTCCCAGATATATATTAAGATAAGAGTTCTAATTCATAGGTACTTCTTACATATAAGAAAGGCAAAATATGTATGGCTCCGTAAGGAAAACATCATGGAGATTCATGGTGGAAAGACAATGCTTACCTTCCTTGATTCCAACAAGGATTATAAGCTCTACGATGAGCAGAATCGTGTGGTGACAACCCAGAAAGGAACCGAGCTTTATACTCACTATGACAAGGTGGAGTCATCTGTCAGGGAGTGTTACGAGAAAGTGCAGAAAGCACTTGCCGTAGGAGTTCCGAAAGCAACGATTCTTACTTACTTCTATCCGGAGGTTACTGTGGAGAAGATGAGTTCATATCGGAAGAAGAAGTAAATGTTATCGCATAGGCACAGGAAATGTGGTATACTGTGCCTATGTAAAAAAGAATGTGTTTTACAAATCGGGATTTGACGATTTGGTGAATCCCGATAGATTAATTTTATGTGGAACATAAACGTTGAAGTTGCAGAATTGTTAACTTTATATTTTATGAGCTAAGGATGGTTGTGAGGATATGCATCGTTTGCATCGTCTTTTGTTCTATTAATTTGAGCCCTTAATCAGCAGAATGATGTTGATTAAGGGCTTATAATGATTTTAAGAACTAAATGACAGATATTAAGCTGACTAGTTGAACGAATAACTTATTCATGTATTGATATTGACAATAGTACGAAAACGTATTATTATAAAATACGAAATCGTATTATAAGGGAGCGGGTTATGAATTCAAGAAGTTTTTTCTATGATTTTGGGAGAGCACTTTATCATGTTGATTCGTTTTATGATGAATTTGCAAAGCAAAGCAATGTTTCTTCTGCATTATTATGGGTTTTGTATGCATTGAATGATGGAAATTCACACACACAGATTGAAATCAGTAATGATTGGGAATTGCCAAAAACAACTGTTAATACGGTGATTAAAGAGATTCAGAAGAATGGCTATGTTGATCTTATTCCAATCAAAGGGAAAAGGCGCGAGATGTCGATTGTCCTTACAGAGAACGGGAAGAAGTATGCAGATAGGGTTCTTGCTGATCTTTATAAAAAAGAGGCGGAAGTATATAAAGCTTTTAGCTCAGATGAATATGCAATAGTGGCTGTATTGGAAAAGATAGCGAAAAAATTGAAGGGAGTTGAATAAGAGTGGAATATGTGAATTTAGGAAAATCTGATTTAAAGGTTTCACGCATATGTATGGGTTGCATGGGCTTTGGAAATGCAGCAACAGGTCAGCATAGCTGGACAGTTGATGAAGAAATATCCAAATCTATTATTAAAAGAGGCCTGGAACTGGGAATCAATTTTTATGATACAGCAATTGCATATCAGGCCGGTACAAGCGAGGAATATCTTGGAAAGGCAATCAGAGAATATGCAAAAAGGGATGAAGTAGTCATTGCTACAAAGTTCCTTCCAAGATCACAGGAGGAAATCGCAAATGGAATTTCCGGAAAGGAACATGTGCACAGCAGTTTGGATGCAAGCCTTTCCCATTTGGGAATGGATTATGTAGATTTATATATCTATCATATGTGGGATTGGAATACTCCTGTAGAGGACTATCTTGCCGGTATGGCAGAAGGAGTAAAGGTCGGGAAAATCAGACAGATTGGTATCGCAAATTGTTTTGCATGGCAGTTGGCAGAGGCTAACGCAATTGCAAAAGAAAATGGATGGCCGGAATTTGTTTCCGTTCAGAATCACTACAATCTTATTATGCGTGAAGAAGAGCGGGAAATGAATGTATATGCAGCTGAAAGAAATATAGCACTCACGCCATATAGTGCCCTTGCAGCAGGTCGCTTATCTAAAAGACCGGGTGAGATATCAAAGCGCTTAGAGCAGGATGCATATGCAAAGCTAAAATATGATGCAACTTCTGATAAAGATGCAAAGGTAATTGCAAGAGTTTGTGAAATTGCGGATGTGCATGGTGTTTCCATGACAGAGGTTTCCTTGGCATGGCTGCTTACAAAAGTATCATCTCCTGTTGTAGGAGCGACAAAGATCAGCCATGTGGAAGGAGCTGCAAAAGCTGTGGAATTGAAACTATCTGATGATAAAATAAATGCGTTAGAAGAACTCTATGAACCACATTTCCTGTCAGGTGTCATGGCACAAAATACACCAGCGGCAAGAAATATTGAACAGGTATGGATTAAGAATGGAAAATACAGAAAGTAGTGAGGCGACAGAATGAAAATAGTACAGACAGCAGGCAGGGCTGCTCTTGGCGAATTTGCACCGGAGTTTGCTCATTTTAATGATGATGTTTTATTTGGTGAGAACTGGAACAATCAGGATATTGATGTAAAGACAAGAAGTATTATTACAGTAGTGGCACTCATGTCATCAGGAATTACAGATTCATCCCTTAAGTATCACTTACAGAATGCAAAAGCTCATGGTGTTACGCAGAAGGAAATTGCAGCAATCATTACACATGTTGCATTTTATGCAGGTTGGCCAAAGGGATGGGCAGTGTTTAACCTGGCCAAAGAGGTATGGAAGGCTGACGAAGGAGAACTTCCTTACGAAGACGAAGCAATGAAGGTGCATGCAAAGAAAATGGTATTTCCAATCGGAGAACCAAATAATGCCTATGCAAAGTATTTTGTTGGACAGTCATATCTTGCACCGGTATCTACAAATCAGGTGGGCATTTTTAATGTGACTTTTGAGCCGGGATGCAGAAATAACTGGCATATTCATCATGCCGATAAAGGTGGTGGACAGATTCTTGTCTGTGTTGCAGGAAGAGGATATTACCAGGAAGAAGGAAAAGAAGCTGTAGAAATGAAACCAGGGGACTGTATCAATATTCCGGCCGGCGTAAAACATTGGCATGGAGCAGCACCAGATAGCTGGTTTTCTCATCTTGCGATAGAAGTGCCGGGTGAAAATTGCTCAAATGAATGGCTGGAAGCAGTAAGTGATGATGAATATGGAAAATTAGAATAGGCAGGTGGATGAAATGTTAGATAAATATATTGTTTTAAATAATGGCGTAAAGATTCCACAGTTTGTACTTGGTTTATTGATGATGATAAGGCAGCTGACGCAGTAAAAGCTGCAGCAGAGATGGGTTATAGACATATTGATACAGCGCAGGCTTATGGGAACGAACGTGGAGTTGGAGAAGGCGTAAGGAATTGTGGGATTCCAAGAGAAGAAATGTTTGTTGTATCGAAGGTTGCTGCTGAGCATAAAACATATGAAGAAGCAATGGAAGGTATCAATGAAACACTTGAGAAGATATGGAGATACTTAAGAATTTTAAGAAAATAGAGAGCTATGGTGAAAGTGGAATTTTTCCGGTATACGGCGGAAAGATGTAGGAGGTAATTAAAATGTCAAAAATATTAGTAGCGTATTTTAGTGCAAGTGGAGTAACAAAAAAGGTAGCAGAAAAACTGGCAGCTCTAGTAAATGCAGATATTCATGAGATAAAACCGAAAGTCCCATACACGAAAGCAGATCTCAACTGGATGGATAAGAAATCCAGAAGCAGCGTAGAGATGAATGATAAGACTTTTCGCCCGGAGATTGTAAAAGAAGATTTGAATCTATCTTCATATGATACTATTCTGCTTGGTTTTCCAATTTGGTGGTATGTGGCACCTACAATTATCAATACTTTTCTTGAAAACTATGATTTTTCAGGTAAGAGAATTGTTCTCTTTGCCACATCGGGCGGTAGTGGTTTTGGTAATACAATCAAAGAGCTTAAACCTTCCGTAGCAGATGCAGAAATTGTAGAGGGAAAGATTTTAAACAGAGCATCCGATGATCAGCTTAAAGACTGGATTGCAGGTTTATAGGGGGGAAAACATGAAAAAGACAAGTATTCTTATAATTAGTGTGTTCATTATGGCTATACTAACAGCTTGTGGTTCATCTGCAGATAATTCACAAAAGCAGGAAACGATAGTAAAACAGCCTGAAGCAACAAGTATGACTGTGGAATCAGACGAAAATGTATCGGAAACAAATGATACAGCAGAAGATACTAAAATTGTAAATAATGAAACTGATAGTGTGAAAATAGCAGTTGTTTACTTTTCTGGCACAGGAAATACAAAGACTATTGCAGAGATGATCGCCGAGGAAACAGGAGCTGATATTTTTGAGATTATTCCTACCCAGGCTTATACAGAAGAAGATTTGAACTATAATGATGACAACTGTCGTACTAATAAGGAACAGAATGATGATACAGCTAGACCAGAGATTAGCAATGATCTAAGTGCAACTACTGAATATGATATTGTATATTTAGGACATCCAATTTGGTGGGGAACAGTTCCACGTATTATTCAGACTTATCTGGAAACTTACGACTTGAGCAATGCGACTATCTATACTTTCTGTACTTCAGGTGGAAGTAGCATTGACAGAAGTCTTTCTGATTTAAGAGCATGGTATCCTACACTAAATATTGTAGATGGAAAGAGATTAAATGATGCTAGTAAAAGTGAGATAGCTGGTTTTTGCTATCGTTAAGAAAATTAATATTTTATCGTAACAAAGGCAACAACAACTTTCAGTTTGTCTGACTCACAACAATTTAATATCAAACTAATACAAGCACTTTAGTCAATATGGTTAAGGTGCTTTTTTTGTGCCTTGAAAGGAGGTGGTTGAAGCATACCACATCGGGGAAAGAATAACGAAAGGTGCTAATGTATATACTATTCTAATTATTAACTCAGATGGGATTGATGAAGATGCCCGTATATATGCTGATGATATATATTATGTGAATAGAAAAGAGTATGTTGATTGGGCAATTAAAGCACTTACAGTCGTTCGAAGCGTATGGTGCACGTTTTCAGGTGAAGGAGAGAGCGAATGGAGAGAAGCGGTTCACAAAGAATTTATAATAGCAGGAATAACTCCTAAAGATTATTTGGATTTTGTATGTAGTAAGAATCTTAAGGATAAGTAGTATTTTACACATAAGCAGAAAAATAAAAATAATTCTTCTGGATGGGACAGTCCAGGAGGCGGAGATATTAGATTTTCTTGATATGAGTTATGATTTGACGGATGGGCGAATCGAGGAAAGTATTGACTGATATTTAAAAATGATAAAATCCTCTTGTGAAGAAAGTTGCATAAAAGCTAAGTATGTTTTCAATAAAGTTGTGGAATTTGTTTCTCATGAAAGTTCATCTCCTTTCTGTTTACGCTGTCATTATAAAACACAAAGAGGGATATTACTTGCCAAAATAAAAAAATAAATAGACAAAAATTGCAATGGGCAGAGAGTATGTAAATATTCTCTGTCCGTTGCAGTTTATTATATATTTTTGCGGTATTCTGAGGGAGATATGCCTTTTATCTTTTTGAACATTCGGCTGAAATATAAAGAATTATCATAGCCAACAATTTGTGCAATTTCGTTTATGTTATATTCCGTATTCAAGAGCAGGGCTTCTGCATTGCAAATGCGTTTTTGTAAAATGAATTGCATTGGTGTAGAACCAACATAAAGTTTGAAATTGCGTATAAACCAGCTTGTACTTACATGTGTTTTTTTAGCGTATTCTTCAATGCTGATTGATTCACTGTAATGTTCATTGAAATAGGCAATAGCCATGTCAATAGCTTCTGTAGCACGGGAATTATCTATCCTTATGCTGTTATTAAAGTGTCGCTGCAGTTTTATAAAAATTTGTCTTAAATACATTTCAAGCATTTCCTGATAACTATCATTACACATCTGTAATTCATTTATCATTGCACGAAAAAGATTCTGATAGGAGGAACCAGAACCACAGTAAAATACCTTTTTGCTATCGGTCAATCCATAAGAGCGTAATATATTTGTTACATCGCTACCTGTAAAATGAACCCAGTAGACTTCTGTCTGATCTTCGGCATAATATTCATATTTTTGAGCCTCCTTTGGACGATATAAAACCATATGTCCGGCATGAACAATAGTTTCTTCTTCACTATTAGGACCAAAATGAAAATGGGCTTTTCCGGCAGCAATATAAATCAACTGGAAATCAAGTCTGCCTCGAGGTCTCCAGGTAGGTAGTTTAGGGCGTGTGTAGAGCTTATATGTTCCACACATAGTTACAACAAGCGGCTTGGATTTATCTTTTCTATCAATCGTTGAGTGATTGAGATATGCATTATTTGTGTACATGTGTGCCTCCTTGTATTGAAATATAAAAAAACATATGTTAAAAATCACTAAAAATCTATCCAATATAATACTTATGTTCATTAATTTTATCATTTTGTGCATATTTTGTCCAATTTATGATATGTCATTTTTGGCTTATTTTTTATATACTGACCATAATAAAGTTGTGGGACAAAACGAGGCAAAAGAATAGGTATTTGTGGAAGGAGAAATTCTCATGGAAGAAAAAACATACCTGAAATGGTATAACAAAGTAGGTTACGGAACGGGAGATATTGCAGGAAATGTAGTATATGCTTTTTTATCATCATTTGTCATGATTTACCTGACAAATACAGTTGGGTTAAATTCGGGCATAGTAGGTACATTGATAGCAGTATCAAAATTATTTGATGGAGTTACGGATATATTTTTCGGTACAATGATAGACCATACAAAGAGTAAGATGGGGAAAGCAAGACCGTGGATGTTCTATGGATTTTTTGGCTGTGCCATCACGTTGTTTGGTGTATTTGCAATTCCTACAAGTCTTGGAAAAACAGCTCAGTATGCATGGTTTTTTATAGCATATACATTGCTTAATGCTGTATTTTATACTGCTAATAATATTGCGTATGCAGCGTTGACATCACTGGTAACAAAAAACAGTAAAGAGCGTGTTCAGATGGGTTCTTTCCGTTTCATGTTCTCATTTGGTACAAATCTAGTCATCCAGTCTGTTACTGTTGGTGCAGTAGAAATGTTTGGTGGCGGTGCAACTGCATGGAGAACTATCGCATTTATTTACTGTATTATAGGTATTATTACCAATACACTTGCTGTATTTTCAGTAAAAGAACTGTCAGATGAAGAATTAAAAGATGATAGTGTGGCAGGAGAGGAAGATGACAAACTTTCTTTTAAGCAGATAATAAAACTTCTCTTTAGTAATAAATATTTTTCAATGATTTGCGTGATTTACATTCTTCAGCAGCTTCGTGCTTCTATGGTGAATGTAGGAATCTTTTTTATGACATATGTATTACTGAATACGAATTTGTTTGGTGTATTTTCATGGGCGAATAATATTCCATTGATCATTGCACTTGCCATTACACCTACACTTGTTTCAAAAATGAAAGGAATGTATAAGTTAAACAAGTATAGTTATATGCTTGCTACAGTATGTCGTCTGATGGTTGCAGTGGCAGGTTATCTGGGAAGTGTTCCGTTGATGTTGTTATTTACAGTTCTTGCATCCCTTGGAGAAGGACCTTGGCAGGGAGACATGAGTGCAGTAATTGCACAATGTTCAGAACATACTTATTTAAAGAGTGGAAAGCGAATTGACGGTTCCATGTTCTCTTGTACTTCATTAGGCGTAAAACTCGGTGGAGGTATTGGTGTTGCACTTTCAGGCTGGATGCTAGATATAAGTGGATATATTAATCTTGACAACGCACTTCAGCCAGATAGCTGTATTAATATGATGTATTTTATGTATTTGTGGCTTCCGTTCATATTTGACATAATTATTACAGTCATTCTTTCATTCCTTAATGTAGAGAGTGCAAATATGAAATTAAAAGAAAATATGCAGAATCAGTAATGAAAATAGTCCCTGAAGTTTGTCTTTAGGGGCTGTATAGAAAAAAGAAAAAAGGAGAATTATTATGAATGCTGATATGAAATGGTTAGACGATCCGGAAGTGTTCCGTGTAAACCAGTTGGACGCACACAGCGACCATTGCTACTATATAGATTATGCAGATATGGAAAAATCGGAGAATCCATTGATGCAGTCATTAAATGGACAATGGGAGTTTGCTTTTAGCAAAAATGTAATGGATAGACCGGAAAATTTTTATGAGGAAAATTTTGATGCATCTTCATTTGCTAAGATTATGGTTCCGGGGCATATCGAACTGGCAGGCTATGACAAAATACGCTATATCAATACGATGTATCCGTGGGAGGGAAAAGAATATCACAGGGGTGCGTATAGTATGGAGAGTACCGGGGACGAGGCAGGAATGTTTTCCGAGGCAGAGTATAATCCTGTCGGATCTTATATCAAACGATTTGATTTGAGTGAGCAAATGCGTGAAAAGAAAATCTGTATCTGTTTTGAAGGTGTGGAAGAAGCAATGTATCTGTGGCTGAATGGTCAATTTGTAGGATATGCGGAGGATAGTTTTACACCGTCAGAATTTGATCTGACACCATTTATCAGAGAAAAAGGAAATGTGCTGGCAGTTCAGGTCCACAAAATGAGTACGGCAGCATTTTTGGAGGATCAGGATTTTTTCCGCTTTTTTGGAATTTTCAGAAATGTAACTTTAAAAGCAGTGCCAGAGGTGCATTTGGAAGATGTATGGTTACAGCCGACACTAAACAAGGATAATGTAAGCGGCAGGGTATTGGTAAAGATGAAAGTAACTGCTCCAGAAGGAAAGAAAGTAGCTGCCCATTTTGTTTTAAAAGACCGAGAAAATAATCAGGTGGCAGAGGACAATATCACCTTAGAGGAAAAGGATGGAAGTCGTGTAGGAGTGATTGATACTGAGGTTGGAAGTGTTAAGGCATGGGATAATCACTGCCCATATTTGTATCACGCATATGTAGAGCTTAGAAGCGAAGATGGAGAAATATTAGAGATAATTCCATATGACATAGGTTTTAGAAGACTTGAAATGATTGACAAGGTGATCTATTTAAATGGTAAACGTCTTGTCATTACGGGAGTGAACCGTCATGAGTGGAGTGCAAAGACAGGAAGAAGCATTAGTATGGATGAAATGACAGCAGACATTGATTGTATGATTAGAAATAATATCAATGCAGTACGCACCTGTCATTATCCGGATCAGATACCGTGGTATTACCTGTGTGATAAAGCTGGCATTTATGTAATGGCAGAAACGAATATGGAAAGTCATGGAACATTCCAGAAACTTGGTGCGATTGAACCATCGTGCAGCGTACCTTGTTCTATTCCGCAATGGCGGGAGGCTGTTGTTGACAGGGCTAGGAGTAATTTTGAAACTTTTAAAAACCATACAGCAATTCTTTTCTGGTCTTTAGGAAATGAATCTTATGCGGGTGATGATATAGAAGCAATGAATACTTACTTCAAGGAAAAGCAGGATGGCAGATTTGTTCATTATGAAAGCTCTTTCTATGACCGTAATTATGAGGAAACCATATCAGATATAGAGAGCAGAATGTATGCAAAGCCTTATGAAGTGGAGGAATATTTAAATAACAATCCAAAGAAACCTTATATTTTGTGTGAGTATATGCATGATATGGGTAATTCGATGGGAGGACTTGGTACTTATATGAAGTTAATAGATAAGTATGAGATGTACCACGGTGGATTTATCTGGGATTTCATTGATCAGGCACTTCTCGTGAAAGATGAAGTGACAGGAAAAGAAGTTTTGCGTTATGGCGGAGACTTTGATGATAAGCCTTCTGATTATGAGTTTTCAGGAAATGGAATCGTATTTGCAGACCGTAAGGAAAAACCAGCTATGCAGGAAGTGAGGTATTACTATGGCTTATACAGATAAGAATAAATTGAGAGTCGTATATGGAGATTATACACTTGGTGTACATGGAGAAGGGTTTGACTATATATTCTCTTATTCACAGGGCGGTCTGGAGTCTATAGTAAAAAAAGGTTATGAATGGCTGTATCGTTGTCCAAAGCCTACTTTTTGGAGAGCATTAACAGATAATGACAGAGGCAGCAGGTTTCATATTAAAAGTGGAAGCTGGCTCGCATCGGATATGTTCATTGACTGTAAAAAAACGGAAGTTATTATGGACGGTGAACGGCAAAAGCAGTACGCTCCGGACAATAACAGCTATGGCGGTGATGTGTCTGCCGGGGAAATAATTGTGAAATATACTTATGAGACTGTCGGCAATCCAATAACAACAGTCGTTGTATCTTATACAATTGATGTAATTGGAAATATCAAGGTGGATGTGGATTACACAGGAGTAAAGGGACTGCCAGAACTTCCGGTATTCGGAATGAGGTTTATTATGCCAACACTTGCAGATAAATATATGTACAAGGGATTATCGGGGGAAACCTATCCGGACAGAAAGGCAGGGGCAGAAAAAGGAGTTTATGAGGTATCAGATTTGAGACTGACACCATATCTGGTTCCACAGGAATGTGGTATGAGAATGGATACAGAGTGGCTGGAGATTACAAGACATACAAGTCTTGATAATAGCAGAACGGATAGTTCAGCACAGACATTAAGAATAGAGAAAAACGACAAGGCATTTGCTTTTTCATGCCTACCTTATACAGCATCAGAGATTGAAAACGCAACACACCATGAGGAACTGCCACCAGCAAGAAGAACAGTCCTTTGTGTCTATGGTGCAGTAAGAGGAGTTGGTGGAATTGATAGCTGGGGAAGTGATGTGGAAGATGATTATCGGATTAATGCAGAAAAAGACATTCACTATTCTTTCATTATCCGCTAAGTTTTGTTTGAAGTGAGGTGTTTGAGATGCAGATAGAGATATTGATTCGTAGTTTTCTGGATGGTGCATATGATGAAAGACTCTTAGACATTTATGCTGATGAGACAAAGATTTCTTACCAGAGGGAACGCTATATCAATGCAATAAAGAAATTTGAGCAGTGCTATAAGCCGGGAGATGTGGAATTGTTCAGTGCTCCGGGAAGAAGTGAGATTGGCGGCAACCATACGGATCATCAGAACGGAGAGGTTTTGGCAGCCTCAGTTAATCTTGATACTATTGGGATCGTAAAAAAGACGGATGATAATGTAATCAGATTAGTTTCTGATAACTATGATGAAATCATTATCCGGCTTGATGATGTATCTGTAAAGGAAAAAGAAAAGGAAACAACAAAGGCTTTGATAAAAGGTGTGGTTTCTGGATTCCTTGAGAGAAAATATGCAGTTGGAGGTTTTCAGGCATATATAACAAGTGATGTGCTGATTGGTGCGGGGCTTTCATCTTCGGCAGCATTTGAAACACTGATAGGAACGATTTTGTCTGGACTTTATAATTGTGAAAAAGTTTCAGCGACAGAGATAGCCATTATTGGACAGTATGCTGAAAATGTTTATTTCGGAAAGCCTTGTGGTCTGATGGATCAGATGGCAAGTTCTACGGGAAATCTTGTTCATATTGATTTTGCTAACCCGGAAAATCCACAGGTTGAAAAAATTGATTTTGATATGGAAAAGTATGGTTATAGACTATGTATTACGGATACAAAAGGCTCTCATGCTGATTTGACAGATGAATATGCGGCAGTTCCGAAGGAAATGAAACTTGTTGCAAAATATTTTGGAAAAGAAGTGCTGCGTGATGTATCTGCAAATGATGTACTGGAAAACATTCATAATTTAAGAGAAAGACTTGGGGATAGATGTGTCCTTCGTGCACTACACTTTATTTGTGAGAATGAAAGAGTACAGAAAGAAGTAAGAGCATTGAAGTCAGGAAATATAGGAGCATTTTTGGAGAATGTGAAAGATTCTGGTAATTCTTCTTTTAAATATTTGCAGAATGTTTATTCAAATCAAGATATAAAAAATCAGAATGTATCCGTTGCACTGCTTGTAAGTGAAATGCTTTTAGGAGAAAACGGTGTATGCAGGGTGCATGGCGGTGGTTTTGCTGGAACAATACAGGCATTTGTGAAGAATGAATATGTAGAGTCTTATAAATCCGGAATGGATAATGTATTTGGTAACGGTTCCTGTAAAGATTTGAGAATAAGAAAATATGGCGGCATAAAAGTGTTATGAAATAGAAAGAAGGTTTTATTATGAGGATTTTGGTTTTAGGAGGGGCTGGCTATATTGGTTCACATACAGTATACAGATATTGAGACCATTATTTCAACAGCTTGGAATTGGCATATAAATCATCATAAAGGTAACAAGTTAATGCCGGATTAGACAACTGACATTATAAATTAAAAGGAGTTGCTCGCGAGTGTTATTGGTATATGAGAACAAAACTGATGGAATAGCGGTTGAGTGGAAGAAAACAGTGCATTTTCCACCACATTTACACGAAGCAATAGAGGTAGTGTATGTAACTAATGGGAATATTGAGCTTGGAGTTGGACAAGAATTGTATCACATGGACGAGGGTGATTTTGCAATCGTGTTCCCAAATGTAATACATCATTATCAGGTGTTTGGGAAAAAAGAAAATAAGGTAATATACCTGTATCTTGATCCGACCCTGTTTCCTTCCTATTATAAAGAGTTGCAGATATACAGCCCGAGGAACCCGGTTGTAAAAAAAGAGCGAGTGCATCCTGATGTAGTAAATGCCATAAAATATCTGGCAGGAATAACAGAGGGGAATTCCATGCTGATACAGGCATATGTACAGATGATTCTTGCCCATGTTTTCGCAGAAATGCCAATGGTTGATAAAAGTACAGTAGGGAGTGATGACTTGATTTATAATGCGGTAGAATATGTAGCCCAAAATTTTAGAGAGAAAGTCAGTCTTGAAAAAATGGCATACGATTTGTGTGTAAGCAAATATGTGTTATCAAGAATGTTTGCAAAAACCTTTCACTGTAATTTTAGTAAATATGTGAATGGAGTCAGATTAAATTATGCAGCTGCGGCACTAGAAAATACAATAGATTCCATTACAAATATATGTCTTGATTGTGGGTTTGAAAGTCAAAGAACTTTTAACCGTGTTTTTAAGGATAGATACAAGATTACACCAAGAGAGTACAGAAAAAGAATGGAACACAATAATAAATGCTAATCGTATTATGTCTGTGAGAATGACTATTGAAGATAATCAGGATACAGTCAATGCATTGATGAAAAAATTGAAAAATCCACCAGATGAATACAAGGATGCATACGATGCCGTATCAGATTTATATGATGCATACATATCGCTTACTAACTGCACAACAGATCCGTCGGGCAGAGTGCAGGATAGGCACTCTGCCTTTTAACTATACATTTTGGCATTATTCAATGCCTAGATTAATGCAAAAATATTGACAGAAATACTCAAAAGCAAGGTTATGAATTTCTTTCTCACAAAAACCAATGACTTTTAAATGAAAATAATTAAAGCTCGCAAGAAAATGCGATTATTTTAATTGCAAGAATAAGCGTTTTGTACTATAATTTAAAAAGTGAGTTTTTACTCAATTGTGACAAATATAACATGTCTATAGAAGAAGCCACGAGGTGTGAGAATGAGAGTAAGTTACAATAAATTATGGAAGTTATTGGTAGACAAAAAGATGAGTAAAGCCGATTTGAGAAAGGCTGTAGATATTGCTCCGAATACTCTTACAAAGATGCGTAAGGATGGAGAAGTGTCTATGAGTGTATTACTCAAGATTGCTACATATCTGGATTGCGATATTAGCGATATCTGTGAGTTTGTGAAAGATGAAGAATAAACCTTGTTGGAGAGTGACAAATGGCAGAGTTAGTATATAGTGCAGGACTTACATCAAAATTATTTTGGCTACAGGAGTCCAGAAAGACCGCAGGATATATCCTGGCTGGATGGACGGATAAACAGTGCTTTACTAGAAGTGGTATATATTCCGGGAGCTGCTGATATAAGGAACACGATGGAGAGTGGTGAGACAGAGATAATAACAACTATGTCGAAAGAGGACAAAGTACTTGCTTATATCCGGCAAAATGGAAGTATTTCTATGCAAAAAGTAATGGAAACCTGTAACTACAGATCTAGAACTGGGACAAGAAAACTAATAGATAAAATGATAAATGCGGATTTGATAGAAAAAACTGGAAAAGGAAACAATACAATATATAAAATTAAAGAATAGCTTAGTGGTCACTTTAAATAACAGAGTGACCACCATTACCAATATCAAAAGTGATTTGTGCAGATTATCTGTACAAATGGATTAGAAGGTGAAATATAAATGAAATTGAAAAAAACAAGTATCACAAATTATAGATGCTTCAAAGAAGCAGAGATTGATTTTGATGAGCATACAACATTGATTGTCGGAAAGAATGGAGCTGGAAAGACTGCAATATTAGATGCAGTTGCTGTTGCAATCAGTACATTTTTACTAGGAATTGATGGTGGGGTAAGTAGAAGTATTTCAAAAGATGATGCCAGGTATGAGTTCTATGATCTTGATGGTACAGTTGATCCACAGCATCAGTTTCCTGTAAGTATTGAAAGTACAGGTGATTGCCTGGATAATCATGATGTAAAATGGGTGCGTTCTCTAAATTCTGAAAGTGGAAATACAACAGTCAAAGAAGCAAGAGAATTAACCAATATATCAAAGAACACACAGAAGCGAATTATGACAGGCGATAAGTCATTAATTCTTCCGTTAATATCTTATTATGGTACCGGGCGTTTGTATGCACAGAAGAAAGAAAAGAAAAACATAAAATCACTGACTGAATTTAAACGTCAGGTCGGTTATGTGGATTGTATGGCGGCTGAGTCAAATGAAAAGCTGATGCTTAATTGGTTTCAGATTCAGACTTTAAAAAGCCTTCAGGCACAGCAAAGGACAGGTAAGGTGGAAAAGCCTTTATTGTTAAAAACAGTAGAATCTGCTATTTGCAAGTGTTTTGAAAGAATTAGTGGTTCAAAAAATGCCGATATTGTATTTGAACTAGATACACATAGATTAGTTTTAAATTTTGAGAGTGCAGATGGAAGTTTACAGAAATTTGCAATGGATGAAATGAGTGATGGTTATAAAAATACACTTAGTATGATTGGTGATATTGCATATCGTATGGCTGTATTGAATCCGATGCTGGGTGACAAGGTGTTAGAAGATACATCTGGGGTTGTTGTGATTGATGAGATAGACTTGCATTTACATCCACAGTGGCAGCAGACTATTATAAGCGACTTAAATACTATTTTTCCTAAGATACAATTTATTGTCAGTTCACATGCACCGGCAGTAATTAATTCAGTAGCCAGAGAACAGATTCGCATTTTGGATAATGGAGAAATCTATATGCCGGCGGCACAAACTTATGGAAGAGATGCAAATTCTATATTAAGAGAAGTAACGAAGGTATCTGAACGCCCCACGGATATTAAGCAGCGTATGAATTTATTCTATTCATATATGGATGAAAATAATTACAAAGAAGCAAATAATGTATTGACAGAGATTGAAGCAATTGTTGGAACAACAGATCCTGATATTGCAGCAGCGAGAACATCACTGGACTTAGAAAAGATATTGGGAGAATAGCATATGATAGTTGTGAGAAGAGAAAAAGAACCAAATAGTCTATTACAATTTCGTAAGCAGTATCCTGATGCAGATTATGAGACTGACATACCTACAAATGTGCTTAAAGATATAAGAGAGCAGATGTGGGAGGAGCAAAGGCATCTGTGTGCATATTGTATGAGAAAAATTGACAGCCCAGTTATGGAAAGAATTGAGCATTGCAGACCAAGACATCCGCAAGATGAAGCGGAGCATGATAAGAAGGCAACTTTAGATTTTAAATGGATGCCTGGTGTATGTTATGGCAATAGTCTGACCAAAGGTGTAAATCCAGAGGATACAACTTGCGATGCTCATAGAGGAAACACAGAACTTGCAATAAACCCATTTGATGAATTGTCTGTCAGAAAGATAAAGTATAAAGCAAATGGAAGTATTTATTCAGATGATGAGAGTATTAACAAGGATGTCACAGAAACTTTGAATTTAAACTGTGAAGCAGTTTCTCTTCCTGAAACACGTAAAAGAGTTTTGATGGAAGAGAAAAGTAGAATTATGAGAAAATGCAAAGGAAAATCTCAGAATGCATTTATACGTGAATTAGAGCGTACATATGAAAGTCTGGTACAGAAACGGAATTTGACGCCGTATTGTGGAATAATTATTTCATGGCTTGAGACTAAATTGAAGATATCATGATGGAATAATTACATTTTTGATTATCGGACACTTTATTGAACAAATTTTGTCTATCGGATACAAAGTGATCAATAAGCATCCGATAGAGTTCGATTAATATTCAGCTGTGACCGATAGTGTCCGATTAGTATCCATTAGCAACTACTTACCGGATACTATTATCATATTCTGGTTTGATGATAAAGGTGAATACGAGGGAGAAGTGTATATTGAAGTTTAAAACATTTGCAATGAAGATGATAATGTAATAATTCAAGCGTGGAGAAAAAGAATTCCGAAAGGGATTCTTTTTTTTTCGGAAAAATTTAGAAATGTATTTTATTAACCTCTGAGGGAAATAGCAAATTGTATGATTATGACAAAAGAAGCCAGAATACATCAGATATGAAAATCACACGGACAATGTTTAACTATGAGTATTTAAAAATGTTGGCAATTCTTAAATTATTATATAATAATTGGGTACATGATGATAGGAAAAAACAGGAATGAGGACAGATAAGATAGGTATTAATATTTCAAAGTTAAGAATTGAGCGTGGAATTACGCAGGAACAGCTTGGCAGGGATATTGGGCTGACAGCTTCTGCCATTTCAAATATAGAGTGTGGCAGGAGTGTGCCATCAGTGGATACTTTGTGCAGATTTTCTGAGTTGTTTGGGGTTAAGGTAGACACCATATTGTCTGACGAATCAGATTCAGACCTGAACAAGCTTGAAATGGAAGAAAAACTTGTTACTGTTGACAGATATTTATCGGAAATAAAAGAAATGTCGGCTAATTACAGTATAGGTCATAGAAATTATGAGATTAGCAGGAAAGGGGGAGAAATAGTTTATAAAGCGTCATCAAAGGAATAGATAAAATGTTTAATATGAGGAGGAAAACAGAATGCACAGACTGAAAAGATGGATAAATGAAGCAGTCAGTTCTTATGAAGAACAATTAAAGGAGAATCCGATTGAAACAATAGCGATATCTCTTTCGTGGGTATTTGTAATCATTATTGGATTAATGGCAGTACTTGCATATATAAAATTTATTATTGATGGAGGATATTCGCTGAGTGTTGCCAGAATTAAAGAAAATGGAGCTTTTGCCAGTGCTAATTTTACAACTGGAACAATACATATAATATCTAATAATGTGGTTTGGATTATATTAGGAATAATTATTGGTGTACAGACCATAGTTTCAATTATTTTATTGTTTGCAGAAAAAGAAATATGGAAATGCATACTGTTTGTTATAGATTTAATTGCAATTGTATTTTGCTTTGTAAAAATGGTAACGGGTCAAAATAATTCAATGAGTGAGGAAATGAGATTAATATATAGTGTTGTTACGCTTATTGCAATTATAGTTTTCTTTAAGCTTCTTATAGATAGTGATGGCAGTTATGTATTTCTTGCAGAAGGATTAGGATTAGCAGCATATCTTATTATACTGGCATTAATTTTATTATTGGAAAATATATTGGCGATTGGTGCATTAGCAGGAGCGATTATAATCATAGGAATATTGGTTATCGTAGGAATATCTGGTAGTAGTTCAAAGGAGAGTGCAGGAAGTACATCTTCTGGCGGTGGAGGTTCGACCTCACATACAAGCGTATCAGGTAATGGTGGCGTAAAAAGCAGAAAGTCAGATAAAAATACAGCTAATACACCAGCTTATCAAAAAGATAGTAACCCTAACCATCATTATATTGCAGATTATAATGAAATATTGGGCAATAAGCTATATAAAGTTCATGGTGAAATGGGAGATTATGTTGAACTGCATAACGGAATGACAGAGAGAAAGATATGTAGTCTTGCAGAAGCAGAAAGTGGAAAACATAAATTTTATAGAGAAAAAACAGGAAAAGAAATAAGAGTTCAGGAAATTCCGTGGAAATAAGATAAAACATAAGGGGATACATTGTGAAGAAGAAAATTATAATTGGAGTATCAGCAACGGTAATAGTTATTGCAGCAATAGCTGCAGGCGTTATAACGGGTGTTTCATCAAAGAAGAAAAGCAGTAATGATATAAATATTTCGTGTAAGGCAGTGGTGACTAAAAATGATGATATAACATGCTATGACTGGCTTAAGAAGTTATGCAACAAGATGGGCATTGAAGCCGAGAATTACAGAAAAGCGGCTAAGGAAAATGGTTATATTACAGATAGTGATGAATTTAGTGATGATGACATAGCGTCAGGTGGATTTATTGCACTTACTTCAATGCGTGCAATGGGCGAAGGTAAAATGCAGATATATATTGGAACTGATGATGAAATATCAGACAATACCAACATAGAACTTGCAATTGGTAAAGACCTGATAGCAGAAGATTCACTTGATAAGGGATTCTCAGACGAAGAGGCTGATGGTATTCTTGATAAATTTGATGATTTGTATTATGGAGAATTTTGGCCTAATAATATTGAAAATGTTTCTTACAAGGAAAATGTATCACAGCTCGAATATTTCGACATTAAAGATTATAAGGAAGATGACAATATTATAACTTTAGATGACAGTGCAGCCAGAAATCTCAAAAAGGGTGATACATTTGTATTCGATTATAAGGGCGACAAGGTTTCAAAGAAAATCGGTGAGGATATGGGTAATGGCACATTTTCACTGGAAGACCCTGAGATTGAAGATGTCTTTGATACTCTGATAGTTTCAGATTCGGCAAGCATAGGCATTGACGATATTATTAGTTATTATGGACTTGATAATGTGGAGGTGTCAGCGGGAAATCCAGTAACTACGCTGGCATCAAATGTGTCTGGCAATATTCATTCCAAAGGATTTGCAATAGAAGCAGCGGTAAATGATGATAATGAACTGGAAGTTACATTGACAGATAATGACACACATACAAAGTACAAGCTTCCTGTTAAGCAGAAGCTTAATAAAAAATGTGAGAATTTTTCTATAAAATGGGATGTTAATAATATAAATGTAGGTGCACAGGTTAAATATACACTTAAGAACGGATTAAAATATGCCTCTGTCGGTGTTGATATTGATTCAGAGATTTCAGGAAAAATCGGAGTTGAAGGAGATTTTTCAGACGGAATCTTTTTATGTCAGACACCTGCACCGATTGGTAATCATCTTGTTGCAGTAAATGTAGCATTATATATTGTTCCAACAATAGACGGTTCAATTACTCTTAAAGTAGAAGTACCGTTTCATGCCGGAGTGTCATATGAAAAAGGCAAAGGTGTGAATGGAACAATGGGGCTTCGCTCGTCTATGCAGACATCAATTGAGGCAGAAGGAAAAATGGGCTTATATTTCAGGACAGCACCAATGCTGGTGACAATGAAATCCATACCGCTGTTAGACGCAGAACTTGATATGGGTGCAGAAGCGGATGCAAAACGAACAGGCAGACCAAATGGCCAGATATGTTCTGATGTCAATATCAACTTCCCTGTTTTTAAGCTTGGAGCTGGCAATGAGAGTGTCAAATATAAGAATAAGAAATCACTTCTTTGCACAATGAATATAAGTAAAGATTGTGAATTTGCATCATTTGCAAAAAGTAAATCACTTCATTATGAAAGATTTTCTGACGGCACGAAGCAGTTTGTGGATGAATGTACATATAATGAGCAGTCAGAAAATGATAAGCAAAAGGAAAGTGAGGCAAGTACAGAAGCACCGACACAGGAGCTGACGACGCAGGAAACTAATGCAAACCAGACAGGCTCACTTCATACATATAAGACAAGAATGGCTGAATATTTTCCAGAGCAGACGACATTTTATTTTGATTATCCGGATAATTGGACTGTTATTAAGGAAGAGGTCGGCAATGATGGGGAGTGCATCATATTACAGAATGAAAATGGGGCAAAAGTATGTTATGATGCATTGCCATATATAATTTATAAATATATGTATGATTTTGGAACTCAGTACACAAGTGCAGCTATGAGCAGGATATCTAAGTCAAGATATAATCCGGGGAAAGATTTCTGGATCATCAAAATTAAGGATACAAGTAATTTTGATTCATTGCATGATCAGACAATAACATTTGATGATGGTGCAGAGATGTATGCAGTGACAACTGCTGAAAAATCAATAGGAGATACATTTGATTATAGAAGTGGTGGCTGTGTTATGGCGTTTATGTTTGAATGCCCTAATTCAGCAGGATTCAGGTCAGAGCCAAGTGATAAACTTACAGATAAAGACAGGGAGGAAATAATTGCAATATTAAAGTCATTTAGAGATACTCCTTAAAGACAATTTGTGATATAATCAACCTATATTATCAGGTCGTGAAAACTAAAGAAAAAGACTTGAGGGAAGGGGGATTATGAACGAATTTAATGACAACAGACAGGTGTATTCTGATTCGATAAGGGGAACATATGTAATATTTCCTTTAAAGTATGACAGCAGTCTTAACCTAACAGAGCTTACTATTGATGGAGTAGAAAATGCGGATTTTTCATCATATGATATGTCAGATATTCTTGCAAGAAGATGTAGGAAAGAAAACGGTTTTGTCAGAAGATACATTTTAAATTCATGCATTGATGATGTACATTTTTTAAATGGTAAAATATTGGCAGTTAATGAGAGCCAGTTATATGTATTTAATAACAAAATAGCATTTTTCACGGTGCTTGTTACATATGACAATGCTGACGCGGGTTACATTGATAAGCTGATTAATCCTGGCTATGTACAGAATTACAACCGCAGTTTTGAAGAAAATGTAATTAAAACTGTAAGTAATATTTCAATAGGCGGGGTCAGTAATATATTCAGATTGTATGTTGATGATATGAAACTGGCGGTGAAAGAGACATATCTTTTTAATGTGGCACTTGTAAGCAGGCGTTTTAATGAGTTGGAAACTATTGAAAGAATTACATTTAACGAACATAAATTAATAGACATTTCGCGTGATTTTTCGGATCCTTCAGAAAAGGATGTAGCATATACATACGGCACGAAGGATACTAATATGTGTTCATACAGATGGGGAGCATGCATTACATCACAGTCAATATCATATGTGTACGCAACAGATGTTATGACAGCGGCAAATGTTGCAGAGCAGTCAAGAGATGATGTATTTCTTACAATGCTGGTTTTACACCAGAAAAGTACATGCATGCTGGTTAATGAAGGAATTCAGAATACTCTGATTGACAATAAACGTCAGAGTCTTAAGTATTTCAGAAAAGTGAAAATGCTTAAAAAAGAAGCACTGGAATTTCGTGCTTCAGGTACGCTTGCACCATCGCAGGTATCACGCTGGAATAATGTCTGCGAAACATACAGATGTCTGTTAGCCGTTAATGGAATTGATGAAGCACTTGAAGAAATCGAGCAGAAGGTTGAACTCATAAGAGACGAACAGGAGAGAAAATCTTCTGACATGCAGAATTATGTGGCAACTGTCATAGCAGTATTTGGCTTGATTTCGATTGTTGCGTCTGTATTATCGATAGTTGATCTGGTAAATAGCGGTTCAACAGACATAGTAGCAGCTCTTGGCGTTTCGTGCATAGGAGTTGTGTTGTTTGTGTTCTCGTGGCTGATTTTGATGTTGAAGAAATAATGGAGGGATTAAAACATGCAAAATTATAATAAAGATATATTTGAGAGCATTAGAAAAACTTATGAAATTGCAAGAGAATCAGAAAGAAAAAGAATAATTGATTATATAGCAAAACAAAAAGATGAAAAAGGAAAACCGTTGTTTTGTAAAGTAAATGGAAATAACTATGAATCAGATTTATATAGAGGTGGGAAAGGTGTAACATATTATGGCAAAAATAGATTTAAAAATAAATATGATTTGTCTAATTGGAAGTATATAGAAACTAAATATAAAAACAAATATGTTTTTATATCTTTACAGAGTTTTGATATAGACCCCAAGGAAAAAAATATTCATGTTTTATATGACAGAATAGGGATATTTATAGGAGAAAAAGAACCTAAAAGTATTAAGTTAGGAAATATAGCGGTTTCTCCTATGTTTAAAGAAATGATAGTTACTGAATATCAATTGCCTTTGTCTGATAATGACATTCAATCATTAATTATGGATATAAAAAATCAAATAGATAGTACAATTTAACATTCCCAAAAGGCGAAAAAACCCGACCTCTCCGACATTATAATAAATAATAGAAGAGAGGTCATCTTGTCTGAACACAAAACACCATATAAAAGAGAGAAGAACAGCCAGACGAAAGGAGCTTATTAATGAAAAGAAGAAATCAATACATAAGCCAGCTCGGAGTATTGAAAAGAATTTATGGCGATAATTTTATTAAGGCAGGAGGACTATTTATTGAGATAATGCAATATTGCTGGTTGTAGGAAATAATGTCTATAGATAAGGAGAATCACAATGGCAATTAAATTTAAAGAGATAAGAAGATTTCTGGCAAGAAACATAAGATTATCAATCTGCTTTTTAGATGGGCATTATCATAATTATCTGTTGGTATCCGATATTCTGTCTTCGGAATATGATGAGTTCTATGTGTACGGAGTAGGTATGACTGATGTGGAATTTTCATTGGATATTTATTCAGAACCAGATGAAATAAATGGGGAAGTAAATATATTTGGTAGGAATTTTACAATACAGCCGGCGATAGAGATAGTATTGTCTGATAGGCCACGGGATATTGAAAGAAACATTTGTGATAATCTGACATTTAAAGATTTAAAGTCGTATTTACAGGTTGTTGGTGAGTTCAATATTGTTAATAAGCTGGGCTGGTCAGATGAACCATATAAGTACAGAGAAAAGATACCAGAAAAATATGACAATATGTATGTGTATGGCATAGGAATGGAGGATAACCCTGGTTTAGAAGAAACATATACAGAATTAAAACATGACACTCACCTTAAGAAAAGAATGGTGCTGGTGCTTTCGGACAACCCAAGACAGAACTAAATGAAAAAAGAGGCGGATAAATTGAAGTGTAAAAATTGTAAATACAAAACCAATATAGCAAATACAAGTGAAACAGGTTCGGCAATATGCTCATATCCAAGCTCGTGGTTTCCTGTAAATATTGAAGATAACTGTCATTTTATTCCAGAAAAAAAGGAAATTACTTGTAGTGATTGTTCCAGATTGCATAAAGATATGGCGTGTTTTAGCTGCTCTGAAGATGACAGTGCAATATTTAATGGGCAGTTGTGTAGAGGATTTATAGATAAAAGAAAAGAAGAATTGAATCGTATTCTTATGTTTTGGAAAGTACAGGGATTTTATGACCGTGAAAAAATAAATGAATTAATCGACGAATTTGAACAGTTTTATGATAGTTTTTTTAAGCAGGAGTAATACATTTGAAGATAGTAGATAAATGTGAAAAAGAGGCAGACATATATTTATGGATATTACAATAGATGATAATAGAAATGTATATGTGGTTTCGGATATTCATAATTATGCGGATGGATTTAAAAGGCTGTTAAAGAAGATACAGTTTAATGAGAGTGATTTGCTGATTATTGATGGAGATATATTTGACCGTGGAGATAAGCCTGTAGAGCTGTATTTTGAAATATTAAAATATCCCAATATACAGGTGATACAGGGCAATCATGATGTCTGGGTTGCAAGGCAGATTATTGAACAATTCGGACATAGAAAAACTGGAGAATATATTTCTTATAATACAGTGGCTATTATGGAGAAGCGGCTGACACCTGTTGATATGCTAAGACTTGCTGAATGGATACAGGAAAAGCCATATTATATTAATCTGACCATTAATGGCAGGAAATATCAGATAGCACATGCACAGACATTTTTGACGCCTGAGCGTATGTTTGATAAAAGAAAGATATATATGGGAGACGGGCATTATGAGTATTTTATCAGAGGTATGGAGGAACAAGAGCAGTTTATATCGGTTGTGGGACATACTGTAACTGATAACAGGAGAATATGGGTGTCTCCTTCAGGACGGACTATACGCATAGATTGTGGAGCTGGTTATAAATGTTATGGTAAAGAGGGAACACTGGGGGCAATAAGGTTAAATGACATGAAAGAATTTTATATTAATTAATAAATTTTGATAAATGGTGGAAAAAACCGACCTAAATGTTATTATAATAGAGAATACAATATATTATGATTAACACGAGGTGACATATGGCAAAGAGAAAGATTCAGAAACCAACACGTTTTGAGCGTATGTATAAGGTGTGGGATTATCTGAGAAAGAATACAGACAGAAGACATCCTACCAGTATTGCTAAGATGAGGAAAGATGAAAATATAAATGCGTATATTGGTGATAAGGAGACTATTAACAGGCTTTTAAAAGATATGGCAAATATTATGAATCTGGAAGATGGAGGAAGTGATTATAAGCCAGAGGCTGAGTGGCGGCTGTATTTTGATGATTTTAAGAAGTTTTACGGTGATAAGGAAAGATATGAAAGGGATGATTCTGATGAAGATGATTCTTATATTGCAAATGTAATGCGAATAAAGAACCTTTACTATAACAGAACATTTTCTGAGAAGGAGGTTGATTCAATTATTGAGGGTATTATGGCAACAAGGACACTGGATTCCAAGTCGGCGCAGGAGCTTGTCAGGAAGGTTGAGGACAATATGACTACGGTATTTTACAAGAGAACGCCGAGACATATATGTAAGGTTCAGGAGCCGGAGCTTGCAGACAGGGAACTGCTGAAGGACAATCTTGCCATTATACAGAAAGCAATTGATGATAATGTGAGAATACAATTCAGATTCAATGTCTATTCTTATGAGAAAAAGCTGGAGCCGGTCAGGGAAGAGTCGGACGAGCTTAGCCCATACTATATTGTTGCGAGTGGTGGAAAATACTATCTGCTGGCGGCTAAAGAGTATGAGGGTTACAAGCCCAATATGTCTATATGGCGGATTGACCTTATGACGGATATAGAGATTCCGGGAAGAAATGACAGGCTTCATATTAAGGGAATACCACGTATTCCAAAGAAAAATGTTTCAAATCTTCCAGAAAAATGGTCAGAAGATTTTCAGTTGAAACATCTTAATATGTCGTTTGATAAGCCGGTTCCGGTAACACTAAGGATTAAGAGTGAAAAATGTGAAGATAATCCGAAAAAGAGAGTCCGTCCCGGATATACATTTTTGCATGACTGGTTCGGAGATTCATTCACATACATAAGAACAGAAAAAGAGCCACCATATGACGATATCGTCAGGGTGGAGTGTTCACCTTATGGTATGGCACACTGGGCATTGCAATACAGTGAACTTGTGGAAGTTCTTGAGCCGGAAAGTCTGCGGGAAGATATAAAAATTAAGATAAAGGCGTTGAATGAAAAGTATTCATTGTGAAAAGAAGTTAGATTAATAGGAGGGAAGTGGAGTTTATGTCAAAAGTATCTTTTGTGATTGGAGCGATGGCTTCTGGTAAAACATATTTCATAAAACATTTTTTTGCTGATAAGGATGTTGATGTTTTAAATATTTTTGACTATCAACAAAAGGCATATAAAGAATCTGGATTTGGAGAAATGATGCCTATAGGAGTTCAATTCAGATGTTTGATGAAAGCTAATGATATGCTTCTTAACGATATCATAGAAAAACTGAAATGTGGAAGAGATGTTGTAGTAGAACAGACATTTTTTAAAGCAAAGCGTCGAATTGTTTATGTTGATGCGATACGTGAATCTGTTGATGCAGAAATGGAAATATATGTTATGTGCCCAAGTGATGAGAGATGGCAGAAAAATATTAGAATAAGAAATTTGGAAGAGGGGTGTGGCTCTTTTAAGATGAATACTTCAGAGATAGAATTTCCGAATCCGATTGAAGGATTTGATTCCATTTATGAGGTGTCAGAAGACGGCATCAAATTAAGATTAGATCCGCCTTTGGATGAGCAGTTCCTGATAAATGCAAGAAAACAGATTACAGACGAAAAAGAGAGAATAGAAAAAGAAGATGATAAATCAAGGAAATATAAAGCGTTATTGGAGAGTATGAAAACACGACCGTTTTGGCACTATTGTGAAGTGTGTGGAAAGAAGGAGTTTTTGACTGACGAAGATGCATTCAATAGAGGATGGGATTACCCGCCTAAAATGGGTTCCTTTGGGCTGCTTGGACCTCGGACATGTGGAAATTGCCAAATGAGGGATACTTTGTACTGGAAGATACAGACATCTGGGAAGCTTCCGATAGTCATAGAAGGAGATTTGAACGATAAAGATCTTATTACTTGGAGACGTATAAAAGGAGAACCGGAGAGCCTCCTTAACGAAGAAAATCAGTAATGGGAGAACTTTACATTAATCAATGGAGGAATGTTGATGATTGATATAACTATGTCAGATGATTATAGGAAGTTTTTAGAAGAACAAAATTATAAGTTTACAGATTTCCAGACAGCAACTCTTGTCTGGAATGACCCCATGAAAAGCAGACAGCAGAAGCTCACGGCATTGGCTTTATTAAGAGACACTACTAAAGATATTGTACTTAAGAAGCAGCTTACCGAAAGAATTGAATATGAAAATAAATTGTTTGATACATTTAAAGATAATTCTAAAGGCAGGTATGTGTATTTTGTAGAAGACAAAGAAGGGGACAGCAGAGGTTTTTTCGGTGATTATGAAAGAGCTGTTCGTTATATTACTAAATGCATAGCAGAAGATGAAATGCATAACAATAAGTATATGGAAGAAAATAAAAAAGAAATAATAAATAGTGAATTGTTATATGAAATACATAAGCAGATAATTGTGAAATCAGATGATGATGAGAAGAATCTGGTAAGGTGTACGGGAAGACCCGGTTCAAAATTTAATTATGAAAAATATGAGGATTATGATGGTCTGCCAGTGGGAACTTATACATTAAATAACAAAGGGAATATAGTTCATTGGTGGAGTGATGAACTGTCAAAAGAGGAAGCAGACATAGTAAATCCGTTCAGACCGGAAAGATTTGAAGGTGCATTTTTTGAAATCCCATTTTGTTATAAGTCAGCAGGTACTCCAGTGAAGGATATAGTAGATGGAACATATGGTATACTTTCATTTGGAGAAGATGACTGGAATGATTATCTTCAAGAGATTAAAGACAGAAAATGGGAAGTTGATTATTCAGATATTCAGGCTGTGGTTTTATATCCAATAAAGTCGGAGTACTGGGATCATATGCATTGTAATCCATTGCATCTTCAGATGGAACTGCCGCCACATATGGAGAACAAAGAGGAAGATGTAGCTTATAGGAGAGCCATGGAGGCACTCAGTGATTATTGCTTTTACAAAGGAGAGCACAATACAGAGGAAACAGCTAAACGGTGTATGAGGGAGTATGGAGAGATATGTGCAAAGAAAAAATAAAACAACGAATCCACATTTTGTCTGCCGTTATGTGGGCACAGGAACATCATAACCAAATTATGTATCTGGTGGATAGTGCAAAGGATAAAGCTTGTTTTCAGGAGATGCTGATGGAACATTATTATTTTGACAGAGAACAGGCATGTGCTATTTCGGATATGAGAATGAGTGTGTATACAGCATTAGAAAAAGATAGAACAAAAAAGGAAATACAGGAATTATTAATGAAAATGTAATTATAAGAAAATGGAGGGCGTCAGATGGAATTAAAACAATCAGATACGATAAACAGATATGATAAAGAAATGAAATCACAAGAGGAGTTAAAACATTTTCAGGAATCAGCGGCACTTTTTTATAAAGACGCACAGGAATTATACAAAGAAGATGTTGAAAGAAGAAAGAATAATTAAAGGTGAAGTATGAGTATTGAGTATAATGTGCTTAATATATTAAAGGAACACAGTTCCAAAGAGGCTGCAATAACGCTGAAGGTTACTGATATCGTTACTTATATGCATAGGGAATATGATAAAAGCATTACAGATAAACAGGTCAGGAAAGCATTAAAGGATTTGACGGACTCAGAACTTAATCTGCCTGATGAACAGAAGGTAATCAGATACAGGACATATGACAATGAACGCCGCAAGACAGATTATTATTATAACAACATTATAACCGATGTAGAGTTTAAATTCCTAATTGATTCTGTGTTGTACAGTAACATTTTTAATAATGAAAGAGCATTGGATTTAGCTGGGCGGATTCAGACTTTATCAGGGAAGAATCTGAAAGATATAACACCTTATGCAAATGCTTCTTTCGGGCGGACCAGATATGCACAGAATACAGATGTTCTGGCAAACTGCCAGCTTATAATTGAAGCCATTAAAAATAACAATTACATAGAATTTGACTGGAATGTATATGATGTTAAGAATAAAAATGTTTATCTGCATTTTCGGGGAAGAAGAACGGTGATTCCTATAAGACTTATGCTCAATAATGGAAGATATTTCTGTCTGGTAAGATACAGGGACAGCAGGAAAGTGTATACATACAGTGTTGACCTTATGACCGGATTAAGAGTAAAGGAACAGAGGAAAAGTGATGGAATAGGCTTTCATAACCTTAATATACCATTAGAGAGAGCAGTATATATTCTGAATCACCCTTACATGATGGGCGGTGAATTAAGGCCTTATATTGTCAGGATAGACAGGGAGTATTTTTCAAGACTGATAGATGATTTTTCATATGAGATAAATGTTTTGAAAGAAACGGATACAACAGTTGATATCCGTGTAAATGCGTCATGCAAGGGAATGGCATACTGGCTGTGTCATCATTATGATATAGCTTCAATTGTTGATAATAAGGATAAAGAGCTGAATAAAGAATTAAAGAAGGCAGCAGAGTCTATATTAAGACAGGTACATGATTGAAAAAAGGAGGAACACGAATGAACTACTATATTAGTGATATGCATTTCTTCCATAAAAATGTGACAAAGGAAGGCAATAATTTTGATAACCGTCCATTTAATTCATTAGCTGAAATGCACCAGTATATGAAAGAAAAATGGAACAGTAAGATTACAAATGGTGATACAGTTTATATTCTTGGAGATATTGCCATGCGGGGTACAAACGAGGAGCTGATAGCCTTAGTTGCACAGTTAAAGGGCAGGAAAGTTCTTATTAAAGGAAATCATGATGATGTTTCTGATATGAGGTATAAGAATATTTTTGAAGAGATATATGATTATAAGGAAATTACTGACTATGTAAACCAAGATGCATACAAGCTTGTATTAAGCCATTATCCTATACTTATGTGGAATGGACAGCACAGGGGGACAATACATTTGTATGGACATACTCATAATACTTATGAAAATGAATTCTATCAGGAATGTTTACGCAAGCTGAATATGGAAATGCTTATGCGGTCAGAGAAGTGTTATGATATAGCAAGGGCTTACAATGTAGGCTGTATGATGCCTTATATGAATTATGAGCCACGTACACTGAAGGAAATACTTAATAAATAACATACTTAATAAATAGCATACGGAGGGAATATATGGCGACATATGTGATATCGGATATTCATGGTGAATACGGGAAGTTTATGGAACTGCTGGATATAATACATTTTTCAGATGAAGATATATTGTATGTGCTGGGAGATGTTGTTGACAGAGGAAAGAATCCGGTGAAGACGCTTCTTAAGATGATGGAAATGCCAAATGTTATACCTATAGCAGGTAACCATGAACAGATGATGCTGGAATGTATGTCGGTTCTTATTAATGAAGTAAAAGATGAGAATTCCATCAAAGAATTTGCAGAAAAGTTTAGTGACGATATGTTCCAGAAGCTTTATGCATGGCAGAGAAATGGTGGGATTGCAACCACTGATGAGCTGAGTAAGCTGGATAATGAGACAAGAAAAGATGTGCTTGATTATGTGGCAGATTTTTCATGGTACGAGAAGGTAGCGGTTAATGGACAGAAGTATCTTCTTGTGCATGGAGGGCTTGGCAATTTCGATATTAAGAGGGATATTGATGATTATTCGCTTGATGAGCTTGTATGGTCAAGGGTGGATTATGATGTCAGATATTTTGATGATGTAATAACTGTTACAGGGCATACACCAACAAGATATATTGAGGACAATCCCAGACCAGGCTATGTGTACAGAAAGAATAATCACATTGATATTGACTGTGGTGCATATCTGCCGGGTGGAAGGCTTGCGGCAATATGTCTGGACACAGGTGAAGAATTTTATTCTGGTGGCAATGATAAAGACTGAGAATTTATGGAGGAATGTACATGAAAATATATTGCATGAGTGATATTCATCATCACATGATTGGATTTGGGTCGTGGTATACATGGTAATAGGACTTATATGTCCGCCGCTTGGAGCAATCATAATGTTTATTTGGTTATTTCATTAATGAATGAACTTCTTTTATATGATTATTTATGCTATCATATATAAAGAAGTTTTTTGCATTATCGTGGAGTTTGGAGGTGCAATATGCCTAAATCATCAAATCAGAAATTGAAGCTTATATATCTTATGAAGATTTTTCTGGAGAGAACGGATGAAACTCACAGTATTACTATGCCGGAGATTATTGATGCACTCGCTGCGTATGATATAAGTGCGGAACGCAAAAGTTTGTATAATGATATTGAAAATCTCAGGGTGTATGGTCTGGATGTTATAGGAACGCAGGAAGACAGGACATATTCCTATCATATTGGGAACAGACAGTTTGAACTTGCAGAATTAAAATTATTGGTTGATTCTGTGCAGTCTGCAAAGTTTATAACAGCTAAGAAGTCAAATGAGCTTATAAAAAAGATAGAAGGGCTTGCCAGTAAGTACGAAGCATCACAGTTACACAGGCAGGTATTTGTGGCTGGTCGTGTAAAGACGATGAATGAGAGCATTTATTACAATGTTGACAGGATACATACAGCAATAGCAGAGAATTCGAAAATAACATTCCAATATTTTCAGTGGAACGTAGATAAGAAGATGGAACTACGCCATGATGGAGCACTTTATGAGGTCAGTCCATGGTCATTATCCTGGGATGATGAAAATTATTACTTAATTGCGTATGACAGCAATGATGGGATAATAAAGCACTTTCGTGTAGATAAAATGCTTTATATCAAGTCAAATGGCAAGGGAAGAGAAGGGCGACAGGCATTTAAGTCTTTTGATATGGCTGCATATGCCAGAAAAATGTTTGGCATGTACGGAGGCAAAGAAGAATGGGTGCACATTGAGTGCGACAATTCTTTTGCAGGTGTAATGATAGACCGTTTTGGCAAAGATGTATCTATGATTAGGTTGGATGATAAACGCTTTGTAGTCAATGTGGAAGTTGCAGTCAGCAGACAGTTTCTGGCGTGGATTATAGGTCTTGGTGAGGGGGTAACACTTGCCGGACCTCAAAATGTGGTTGAAATGATGAATGCTGAAATTGACAGACTGGTAAAACAATATAAAAAATAAGAACAAAAATTCGACATGCAAGGTATGTTTATTGGACACCTTAGTATTTATAATAAGAATCAGATAAGAGATAAACTCTTACTGGTTCTTATTTTTTTTGAAATATTTTGAAGTGTGTAAAAATGGTTGGACATTAGAATAGGAGGTGCCTATGGGAACGGAATCTTTATATTACATAATGGATTATAGTGGTCATTATTATAGAACTGATAAATCAGATCAGTTGGTAGCTGTGGCAGGAGAACAGGATGCAACAGTATTTACATTTGCACAGGCTAACAGCCGTATATGTGTAGGAAAGAAGGCATCATTTTATTGTATGGTTCCGATTGAAGAAACAGAGGAAGATATGAGCACAGGAGTATCAGGCAGTAATGAAATAGACGATAATTCCGGTGCATTACCCGCTGGAGAACAGAAAGAAAATAATGATGATGAATACATTTCACCTATAAAAGAACTAACATATGATGAGGTAACAGAACCAATAGAGAAAAATGTTGCATCATATGACCTGTCGGAAATGGACTGGGCAGAATATCTTACCCATTTTACATATCTTGTAGAGGGGCTGAAAGACTATAGGGAGGAGTTGTCGAAAAAGCATTCAGATATAGACCAGAAGATATGCGATATTCTTCACTATATTGAATTATGTGAGACTGATGATAATGAAGCCGCTGATCTGGTTGAACTGCTGAGAGTGTGTAGGGAAAACAGAAGGGATATCAAGGATGAACTGCAAAAAATTGAATATTTTCAAACCGGTTTTGGGACGAATGCCAATGTCACCAGAGCGAAGCAGGCATTAAAAAGTATTAAAGGTTTGGAAACAAGAAAGTATAAACCTAGAAAATACGAAGAGTTGTTTGAAAATTGCGTGCTCAAAGACAGGCGGTTGCAAAGAGACGATATACATACAACAGCTCCTGTTGGTTCAAATGCAAAGCAAAGATACAGCGTTGAACCAACATTTGATGAAAAGGATGGTGAAGAAACAATGGCAGAAGAAAGAAATTACACTCCGTTTGACGGAAAAGAGAATGACTGGGTTTCATTTGCAAGGCAGCAGTCGGAGTTTTATAGAAATGCCGGGCAGTATATAACAAATCTACAGATAGACATCAAAGAGATAGATGCGGATATTGAAAACATCCTTATGGAAACAGAAGATGCTAATTGCAACGTAGCTCAGGGATATAAGATATTTAAGAGACTTAAAGAGCTGAGACTTGAAAAGAAAGCAAAAATGAAAGAACTTAACTGTCTGTATGCATTAACAGATTACATTGACTGTGAATCCCTGGCTGATACCTGTGAAGATAATCTGGCGGAAATTGAAGATATAATGGAAGTTCCAGAACATAGTGAAGTGACCAAAATGCAGCCTGTAGATAACGGGCAGGAAGAAAATATGCATATAGTAGAAGATATGGTTGGTTGAAAATAAGGAGGATAATTCCCATGACAAATAAGACAATATTAAGAGAAATTCATAGAGAAAATAGAACAGTAACTTGAAGAATATGATGAATAATCAGGTAAAAGAACAAAGATTCGATATACAAGGGATGATTATAGGACAGCTTAAGTAGTACTATATAATCAGAAAGAAACAAATAACCTTGATAATTCTTGATTACAGGAGGTATGGCAATGAAAAATTGGATGGATTTAAATGGCGATGGCAAAATAGATGGTGCGGAAATGATGTTTGCAGGAGAAATGCTTTGCACCAGCAGGGAAGAACATGAAGCATTATTTGGAGATGCCGGAGACTTTGAGGATGACACAAAGGATGATTTTGAGATTGATGCAATGGCAGCAGGACTTGATGTTGATGAATTAGAACTTATGGATCCTGATGACAGGGCAGAGGCATTGGAAGAAGCAGGGTTAGACCCGGATGATTATGACTTTGACTGAGTTTTTTGAAAAGGAGGCTGATTTGTATGAAAAGAGATTCATTTGGACTTGGATTGGCAGTAGCGTTTGTAATGGTATGTGTTGTGCTTGTGATTGGTTCAATAGGTGTGGCAAGTGAACCTAAGTGCATTAAGGCTGGATGTGATAATAAACAGGCAAGCGGAAGCAGTTATTGTTATCTGCACAAACCATATACGGGCAGTCGTACATCTAATAGCAGTTCGACACATAGCAATAAATCATCCAGCAGTAATTCTAAAAGTAGTGCAAGCAGTTCTGGTTCAAGCAGTAGTTACAATAGTAAATCAAATTCAACAAATAAGTCATCATATAGCAGCGGCACAAAAAAGAGTACATATGATTCTTATGATGATGGCTATGATGATATCTATATGGATGGCGATTATGACTATGACAGATATGACAGAGATAGAGATTATGCCGATGGTGTAGATGATGCAATGGATGAGTTGGGTGAAGATTGGTAAAGATGATTAGAAGTGCAGTATAATTGAAATATAGATAAAATATAGATATGATAATTTTTGACTTCTTATAGAATAATGGAGGCAATTAAAATGAGATTTGGAATGAGAACACCGAGTTTAAAGAAATCAATTAAAGCAAGAACAACAGGAAAAGCCAAGCGAGCTGTTAAGAAAGCTTTAATTCCAGGTTATGGAAAGAAAGGCATAGGGTGGATAAAAAATCCAAAGAAAGCAGCTTACAATAAGGTTTATAAAAAGACAAGTTTTGGTATTATGGATTTATTTAAGTAAAACATTAGAGAAATATATTAATGAAAATATTTATGAGATTTTAAAACAATCATAAATATATTTTTGCGAGAGCTAAATTAATATTAGATAATAATTCCAATATGTTGATATTAATATAAATTATATAATAATTATCTAATATTTACATTCCAATATGGTAAGTACTTGCAAGTTAAAAGTATACAATAATAAGTAAAAAAAATCAATCCCAAATAAAAGTTACAGGCTGATACATAAAATTACACCTATTAGATAATTTTTATATTGACATATATAATAATTAGTGATATATAAAACATGAATAGATAATTAAAGAAAGGAGGTGTGAACAATGATTCAGTTAACATTGGAATTTCAATTAGAAAAGCCTGAGCTACCAGTTGAATATGAAAGAGTGGTTGTAAGTTTTTTAAAAGCAGCAAGTAGCAATTACTCAAAGGAAATGTTTGAAAGATTATACGATAAGAGCAAGTCGATAATAAAAACATTTACGTACAGTGTTTATTTGCCGGGAGCATTTTTTGATAAGAATGTTATAAGACTTGGAGAAAAAAGATTTAAAATATTTTTTTCAGATGCAGATATGAGACAGACTATCGAGTGGTTTAATTCATTTCAGTTGATGCGGATGAAAAAATATCCGTTAAATAATAACTCAATGCAACTTATTTCGGTGAAATCACAGAATAGAAAAGATATAGTTGATAGTGAGCTTGTTATTAAAATGCAAAGTCCGCTTATCGTAAGACAGCATAATTCAGATACTAACAGAGATGAATACTATACATATGATAGTAAGGAGTTTGCTGATAAGGTAAAGGAGAATGTTTCAGTATTTTTACAAAGGGTTAATATAGATGTATCTATGGATGGATTTTCTTTACTACCTGTAAAAGGTAAAAAGGTTGTGGTTAACTGCTTTGGGAGAAAGATAGATGCTAATATAGGCATCTACAAAATAACAGGAAATCCTGAATTGCTTAATATACTTTATCAGTCAGGAATTGGTAGCAGGCGCAGCGAAGGACATGGAAAGTGGGAAGTATTGATGTAGGATAGTATATGTATTATGTATATTTTTATGAAATGTATCAGAACAAAAGATATAGAAATGATATCATAAAAGCGAGAGGAGGTAAAAAATGGGCAAATATCTTATAACGACAGGAGATTTTCTTAAAAATGCCGGTATTGTTGGCTTGTATTATATACTTAAAGAATATAAATTTAATGTTATTGAAGGCAGGGAGTACGGTATAAAAGAGCAAGGGGGCAAAGAATATGACTTTGAAGCATATGAGAGTGGATTGTGGTTGGATGAAGATTTTATAGAAAATGCCGATTGGACAGATATGTTTTTTAAAGCATGTGTTTCCTGTTACAGAGATAGTACGGTGTATGCAAGAGTTTTAGATAATATTGATGTTATCATTGATAAAATTAATAATGGCACATGGCAAAAAAATACAGAAGATAAAGAAATGCTTGATTTTATAAGTGATAAGCTTTTGTCAAATAGTTATAAATCGGGTTTTGATAATATAAAGAATGAGGTAGAGAATGTTTCTGTATATGAGAATTTACAGAAAGAAAAATTAAGCTTTAAGTTAAATCCACAAGAGCTAAAAAAGCGTTTAGAAGAATTAAATGAATTTTTAAAACAACCTTTATGTGAAGAAACTTTTGTTATGAAGAGTGTTATATATAATTATATTAATCGCTTTTGGGATGGAAAATGTTTCTTATTAAGAGCTAATGCAAGGAAAAATATGCGAGAATTGTTTGAACAGGATTTTATTGAGCCTTTCAAAGCGTATGTAAAGAAATCACATATTAAGGATAAAGATATGTGCATTGACTGTGGAAAAATGATGGGAAGCAAGGATAAGGTTTCAATAGCATTTATGAAGGATATGGCGGATGACCTTTCAAGAAAAAAATCAGCTTTCTGGAACTGTAAAGTAGATGCTTTTTTGTGTCCTGTGTGTGCATTTGTTTATGCATTATGTCCGTTGGGATTTAATCTTTTGGGCAATAGATTTGTGTTTCTTAACACGAATGTTTCTATTGACGGATTAATACAGGCTAATAAAAAGAATAATTATGTTTACAAAAAAAATAATATACATTCAGATAATACGGAAAAACAGGATAAAGGGAGTTATTCACAATGGTTATCAAAGATGTTAAATAAGTTGATGGAGCATGAGCTTAAAGGATTATCAAGTGTTCAGGTAATCATCAGAGGTACGAGACAGAATGACAAGTATATTTTTTCGGTTGTAAGTAATGATGCATTGAAAATTATCAAAGAAAGAACGGTTCAGAACGCTTTAAAGTATATGGAGATGTCACCGTATATTATGTTAGAAAGTGAATATGTTAATATTCATGAACAGGTTATTTTTAATATACTGAACTTTAAATGTCAGGAAATGATTCTTAACAAGGTGTTAAGGGAATCAATAGAGTCGTCAGCTTATAATGCATCTGCTTATTGGATTTATAATGTGCTTTTGTGGACAAATATAGTGAAGAGTGGTAAAGAAAATGGAGGTAAGATAGCTATGAATAGGTTGGCAGTAATGAATAGTGGTTATTCACTTCGTATAGCTTTATTGGCATCGAAGGGGGCTGCAGACGATGAATGTATCAGAGGAACATTGTATCAGCTTATGAATGCTCTTTCTACAAAGAATACAGGAAAATATCTTGAAATAGTTATGAGATTATATAGTTCATGCAAAGTTCCTGCAAATGAGGAACAGGCAAGTAAGCTGATAGTTCCATGTGAATTAATAAATATGTTTAATAATCAAGGACTATTTGAAGAGTATGGATATGCATTTTACATGGGATTAAAGGGATGCAATTCAAATTTCCAAAAAGAAGATAATAAAATAGTTAAGGAGGGTATATAGATGAAAAAGAATGGATTAACATTAACAATGGTATTTTTGGCGGAGAGTGCTAATTATGGTGAGGGTGTAGGTAATATAACAGCTTTAAAAAAAATGACAAGAGGAGATTTTCAGCAGTATTCATATATATCAAGACAAGCTATAAGATATAATATTATTCAGCAACTTAATTGGGATAATACTCCTGTAGACGGGAAGAGTGGAGTGGTTCAGTTTGCACCTTCTGCTACAATAGAAGATTATCCTGAGATAGATTTATTTGGTTATATGAAGACAACTTCAAAAGATGATAGTATTAAGGGAGGAGCAACAACAAGAAGTGCTGTTGCAAGACTTAGTAATGCAATATCTCTTGAACCATATCAAGGAGAATTAGAATTTCTTACTAATATGGGACTTGCAAAACGACAGAATCTTGGTAATGCTATTGCACAAAGCGAGATACACAGGGCTTATTATACATATACATTGTCTATAGATCTTGACAGGGTCGGTGAAGATGGTGATATTAGCATATCATCAGAACAAAAAAAAGAAAGAGTAGATGCATTATTAGATGTTGTACAGTATTTATACAGAGATATCAAAGGAAGAAGAGAGAATCTTTCACCGTTGTTTGTCATTGGTGGTAACTATGCAAGAAAAAATCCATTCTTTGAAAATTGTGTGCGTATAAAGAATAACAGTATAAATACAGGTGCATTTCTTGATGTGCTGCAGGGTGATGACAGTATAAAGGATAATACTGTTGTTGGTGTTGTATCAGATATATTTGATAATGACGCTGAACTGAAAGAAAAGATGCATGCAGTAACAGTTGCAAAGGCATTTAGTCAGTTAAAGGAGAAAGTGAGCGAGTATTATGATGAAAGCAATTAAGTTGCACTGTTTTCAGAATCTTGTTAATTATAAGAAGCCAAGCAGCTTTATTATAAAAGAAACATATCCGCTTCCACCATATTCAACAGTTATAGGAATGATACATGCAGCATGTGGGTTTAAGAGATATCATAGAATGAAATTAAGTATACAGGGAAATAATCAGGGAATGGTTTCTGAATTGTATGCAAGATATTCTTTTTCATCGGGTGCAAAATATGAAGAAGGAAGACATAATATATGCATTGAAGATGGTGAAAAATATGGAATATTTAAAGGTGTGGCTAATGTAGAATTAGTTTGCGAAAATGACATAATTATTCATATTTTGCCTGAAGAAGATGAAGATATGCAGATTATATATGAAGCACTTAAAAATCCACCAATGTATTTGTCACTTGGCAGATATGAGGATTTGATAGATATAAAAAGTGTTGATATAGTGAATCTGAGAATGGAAGATGAGGCCGCAACAAAGCATAATATATATATTCCGGTGTCTTATATTATGGAAAGAGGATACGAAAATATTAATTCTACTGTATATACCATAAATAAAGAATATGAAATAACCAAACAGGGAATTCGAAGATGGAAGTCAGAGAAAGAAGGCGGACGTATCAAGGCTTTTTATTATCCAAGTGGGATAGTGATAGAGAATATTTTAGTAGATGACTCAAAAGCAGAAGATGTTGTTGTTTTTGCATAAATAAAATTAATAGATACATATTGGAATGTAATTTGTTGATAATGGCACTAAGGGTTTGTAGAAATAGAAGGAGAAAATATGGAATGTTATGCAAAGTCAGCAACAAAAAGTTTGTCTGATAATGAAAAAAATGAAATTATAGAAAAGATTAATTCTGTAATAGAAGAAGTACAGGATAAGCTTACATTAAGCGAAAAAACAGCTATAGATAATTCTATTAACGAATTTATTAATACGACAGAAAAGGGGCAGGTTACATTAAAACAGCATCTTGAAGAAATAGTAATATGTGCAGAGAATTTTTTTGAGATTTATGGCAGATATTTTACTGAAAAAGAAAAAAGTCTTGTTATTGAAGCATGTCGTATACATGATATTGGTAAAGTTAACAGAGTGTTTCAGGCTAAAATAGGTAATAGGAATTCAAATTCAGATGAAAAGTTTAATTATGAAATTCCTCACGGATATTTAAGTGCGGTAAGTATATCAAAAGATGAACTAAGTAGTTTAGTGCCGGATTGTACATTAGAGGATTTTAAGATATTTATAACGGCTGTTTATCATCACCATGATAGGGAAGATAAGTGGGAAAGTGCGGAAATAAAGCAATATTGTAATAAATATTATCTTGATAATCTAAAAGATTATTACAAAAATGAAAATAAAAAAATAATGTCAGCTAACGTTAATAAACTTTTATTTAGAAATAATAAAACATCTGTAAATTTGAGGATAAAGAATGAAATATGGGAGAAATATGCTTTAATTAAGGGGCTTTTAAATAAGTTTGATTATACAGTAAGCTCAGGTTATGAAGAGGCAGAGGTGGCTTCGGATATTGATGATAAAATATTAGTGAAAAATATTTATGAATATTTTAAATTACATAATATGAAATTTAATTCTATTCAAATATATATGAAAAATAATATCAATAAGAATCTTGTAGTAGTAGCACCAACCGGAATGGGAAAAACAGAAGCAGCTTTAATATGGGCTGATGGTGAAAAATGTTTTTATACATTACCGTATATGGTTTCATCCAATGCTATATATGACAGAATAAAGAGGACGTATAATTATGGCAATGTAACATTATTACATTCAGGAAGTATGCAGTATTTTATAGATGAGAGCAAAAGAGGAGATGAAAGTGCTTATAATGCGTATCAAAGGTCAAAGTTGCTTTCATTCCCATTGACTGTGTGTATTGTTGATCAGATATTTAAGTTTGTATATAAAGCGTTGGGAACGGAAATATTTGCTGCAACACTTAAATATTCTAAGGTCATAATAGATGAAATACAGTCGTATAATTCAGAGATTATTGCTGCAATTATATATGGGTTAAAAATTATATCAGATATGGGAGGCCATTTTGCCATTATAACAGCAACATTTCCACCGGTATTAAAAAGCCTAATGGAAAAATATGGCCTTATAGAGAATGTAGACTATGAATATAAAGATTTTTCAACATCAGCAGGAATTGTAAGACATTGGCTTGATGAAGATTATGGAGATATTGATGTGGATAAGGTTATTAAATCAGCTAAAAATAAAAAGGTATTGGTTATATGTAATACTATTGGCAGTGCACAGAAGTTATATGAAAAAATATATGATATATACGATTCAGGTTTGGTTGAAGAAACAGAAATACATCTTTTACATTCACATTTTATAAAATGTCATAGAAGAATATTGGAAGAAAATATAATGAGATTTTCAAAAGATGAATTATCTGCCGGTATATGGATAACAACACAAATTGTAGAAGCCAGCCTTGATATAGATTTTGATGTATTGTATACAGAAATGAGTACTGTTGATAGTTTATTGCAGCGTTTGGGAAGGTGTAACAGACATGCACGTTATATTCCTACAGAGGCTAATGTTCATATATATGTTACGAAAAATATTGATTATATATACGATAAAGATATATATAAACGGTCAGTTGATATATTGAAGGATTATACAGGAAGACCTTTGGTTGAAAGAGAAAAAAACGAATATATAAACAGAGTGTATTGTACAGAAGATTTGATTGATACAGCCTATTACAAAAATATTGAGAGTGCCTTGGAGAATTTCAAAAAAATTAATCAGGCAGAATATAGTAAAGCAGAAGTTGATAAGCAGTTTAGAGATATAAATAGTGTTACAGTGATACCTGATAATATATATAATCAAAATATTGACTTTATAGATAATTGTTTAAATATTATTAATAATAGATATATAAAAAAAGATATTAGGAGCATTATTATGTCTAAAATATCTGACATGACGTTATCGTTACCAATATACAATAGATACAAATTACCGGAATTGGTTGACGAATGTGTTATTAAAACAAGAGGTAAAGATATAGATTATATAAAACAGGTGGAGATGAATATTCATAGAACAAGAAGAATGTACGAATTTGATATGGAAAAATGTATGGGAAGAGGGTTAATGAAAAAGGAAGCACAGAATTCTATATTTATATAGTAGTTGTGAAGAACATTGGGCATCATATATTGTATTTATTGGAGCTGTAATTATGGAAGATAAAGTAGCGGGTGTAATGGTATATTATTATTTTATATGCAAAAGAAAACTATGGTATTTTTGTCATCAGATTACAATGGAAGAGAGTAATGAAAATGTACAGATGGGTAAGTTGCTTGATGAGAATAGTTATGCACGGGATGATAAGCATATTAATATTGATGATGTTATAAATATTGATTTTATACGTGAAAAGAGAGAATTGCACGAAGTAAAAAAAGTAAGGCAATAGATGAAGCCGGAATATGGCAATTAAAATATTATCTTTATTATTTAAATAAAAAAGGAGTGGAGGGGATTAGTGGTAAAATTGATTATCCTTTGACTAAAAGAAATATAGATGTGGAACTGACAGATAAAGATTGTAGGGAACTTGATAAGATTATTGATGATATTAATAAAATAAAAGAACATGAATTGCCTCTAGAGTTAAGTGAAACTAAAATATGTAAAAAATGTGCTTATTTTGATATGTGTTTTATATAATTTTAGATGATAGTTGGAGAAATAAAATGAAACAGAGTTTTTATATATACAATAATGGGGATTTAAAGAGAAAAGATAATACATTGAGATTTACATCATATGAAGGCGAGAAAAGAGATATACCTATAGAACGTATATCAGATATATATGTTATGTCAGAAATGTCTTTTAATACAACATTTTTAAATTATATATCCAAGTATGGAATACCAATACATTTTTTCAACTATTATAATTTTTATACAGGGAGTTTTTATCCTAAGGAGAGTAATCTTGCGGGGCAATTATTGGTTAGTCAAGTACAGCATTATACAGAATATGATAAGAGACTTTTATTAGCTAGAAAGTTTATTCAAGCGGCGGCAGATAATATATATAGAAATTTGAGGTATTATAATGGACGTGATAAAGATGTATCAGAATATATGAAGGATATAGATTCTTTGTGTGCGGGATTATCAGATGTAAAATCAGTACAGGAAATCATGGGAATAGAGGGGAATATACGAAAAAGGTACTATTCAGCGTGGAGTATAATTATTAATCAGGAAATAGAATTTGATAAACGTGTAATGCACCCACCTGATAATATGATTAATTCGTTAATTTCATTTGTTAATTCTCTTATATATACAAGAACATTAAGCGAAATATACCATACACAATTGAATCCTACTATAAGTTATTTGCATGAGCCGGGCGTGCGAAGATATTCTTTTTGTCTTGATATATCTGAGGTGTTTAAACCCTTGATTGGAGATAGATTAATATTTTCATTACTTAATAGGAAACAGATAACAGAAAATAGCTTTACTAAAGAATTGAATTATTTGCACTTAAAAAAGGAAGCTTCACAATTAATTGTTTCGGAATTTGAAAACAGAATGAAACAGACAATAATGCATAGGGAATTAGGTCGACAGGTGTCATATCAATATTTAATAAGATTAGAGGTATATAAGCTTATTAAGCATCTAATAGGTGAAAAGGAATATGAGGGATTCAGAATATGGTGGTAAATCGTAGATCGTGTGAGCTTACTATGTAATATAAGTTATTATGATAATGATATAAAGTGTATTAACTTGAAAGCGGGGAAAATATGTATGTTGTTTTAGTATATGATGTAAGTAAAGATGAAAATGGAAGAAAAAGGTGGTCACATATTTTTAAAATATGCAAGAAATATATGTCACACATACAAAACTCTGTTTTTGAAGGTGAACTATCAAAGGTACAGTTAATAAAAATGCAGAATGAATTAAAACCTTATATTAATAGTGAATTGGATTCTGTCATTTTATTTAAAAGCAGACAACAGAAGTGGCTTGATAAGGAATGGTGGGGAAAGCAGGCAGATGTAACAAGTTTTATAATTTAATGTGATTGTATATTGTGTATAATTTGTCTGTCGACCGATGATAATGTAAAAATGCGGGGAGATCGACAATGCTGAAATTATTATATATTTGATGTTATTGTAAAAAAATTTACAAGATGATAATATATAAATATTGAGAGTCGACAGAAAATAGATTGGTAGTACCTGAAAATAGGCGACTTTTGTGTTACGGGATTTAATAGAAACATAGTGGAATGTAAATCAAAGTCAGTAAACAAGCGGATTGTAGCGTTTTTGATTTAATAGAAACATAGTGGAATGTAAATATTTATAGCGATATTAACAAAAAAGAGAACAGCAAGATTTAATAGAAACATAGTGGAATGTAAATCAATTTACCCTTGAGATTATTTCGGGTATCATTTCGATTTAATAGAAACATAGTGGAATGTAAATAGGTATACATTTATTTTAGAATCTGCTCCCGCTGGGATTTAATAGAAACATAGTGGAATGTAAATTTAACTTTAAGTGAAGCAAGTGCTGAACTGAACGCTGATTTAATAGAAACATAGTGGAATGTAAATATCATAGACCTGATTCCACTTACAAGTCCTTCTACGGATTTAATAGAAACATAGTGGAATGTAAATTATTTTCCTCTTTCAAATTTTCTTTAAAAGGGGCTTGATTTAATAGAAACATAGTGGAATGTAAATACAGTATACATTCATTTACTGTCAGCAGTAGAACAGATTTAATAGAAACATAGTGGAATGTAAATTAATCACACACAATATAGTTATATCCACCTGAAACAGATTTAATAGAAACATAGTGGAATGTAAATATAGTTGAGCCGCTTGCAATTAATTACGATTACACAGATTTAATAGAAACATAGTGGAATGTAAATGAGATTACAGCTAAGATGCTTCAGAGATTTTTCAAGATTTAATAGAAACATAGTGGAATGTAAATTAAGTTCAGATATGAATTTATGTGTCTGCAGTGCTCGATTTAATAGAAACATAGTGGAATGTAAATCTGTTTAAAAGGAATACTGTTCCTGTGTGCTACATGGATTTAATAGAAACATAGTGGAATGTAAATTAAAAAACCAATAAAAGCTCCTGCTATTGCAAGAGCGATTTAATAGAAACATAGTGGAATGTAAATAAATATAACTCGTATAGAACAATAGAAATTGACGATGATTTAATAGAAACATAGTGGAATGTAAATGTTATTAAGTATCTGTGGAATTACTACAAGGGCGACGATTTAATAGAAACATAGTGGAATGTAAATATAGTAAACGGAGTAACTATTGCAATCAAAAGATTAGATTTAATAGAAACATAGTGGAATGTAAATATGCACAGGCTTAAAAGACAAGAACTGTAATCTGAGATTTAATAGAAACATAGTGGAATGTAAATGATATTGCTGCCACATTGCTCATTGCACTTTCATAGGATTTAATAGAAACATAGTGGAATGTAAATATATATTGCAAATCCGAAATATTGCTTAAAACAACTGATTTAATAGAAACATAGTGGAATGTAAATGTCTTTCAATTTATTTAATATATCAAGTTGAAGAGGGGTAAATGGTGGTATAATCCTATTATTGATAGATAGTAATAATAGGTGATTTTTATGGAACAACGGAGGCAATTAAAATGAGATTTGGAATGAGAACACCCAGTATAAAGAAATCAATAAAGGCAAGAACAACAGGGAAAGCTAAGCGTGCTATTAAGAAAGCTGTAATTCCAGGTTATGGAAAGAATGGCATAGGGTGGATAAAAAATCCAAAGAAAGCAGCTTACAATAAGGTTTATAAGAAGACGAGCTTTGGCATTATGGATTTATTTAAGTAACTATCAGGAGGATTAAATAATGGAACGAGTAGCTAAATTTTTAAAAGAAGCAGAGACATATTATCTGGCAACAGTGGAAGGCGACCAGCCAAGAGTTAGACCTTTTGGAACAGTACACATTTTTGAAGGAAAGCTGTATATTCAAACTGGCAAGGTAAAGGATGTTTCAAAGCAGATTCACGCAAACCCGAAGGTAGAAATCTGTGCGTTTAAAAATGGTGAGTGGCTTCGTGTAGCCGGAGAACTTGTAGAAGATGACAGAAGAGAAGCAAGACAGTCTATGCTTGATGCTTATCCATCTTTACAGAATATGTACTCAGCAGATGATGGAAATACCGAGGTGTTCTATTTTACAAATGCGACAGCTACATTTTCATCATTTACACATGAGCCGGAAGTAGTGAAGTTTTAATGACTAAGGATGAATGGTACAAGCAGTTATTTGAGCGACTGGATAAGTCCAAGTTCCGAAGCAGTTTTCATTTGAAACAGAAAGATATTGATTATATAAATGAAAAGGGACTTGCTGTTATCAGACAACATGCAAAGGATTTTATTGCAAAGAGAGAAGCTCCGGCATATATAGCAAATGATGGCAAACAGACACCAATGCGTGGACATCCAGTATTTATTGCCCAGCACGCAACAGCAACATGCTGCAGGGAGTGCATCCGAAAGTGGCATAAAATGCAGCCGGGCAAGGAACTAAGTCAGGTGCAGCAGGATTATCTTGTAGATGTAATTATGACATGGATTCAAAAAGAAATGGAGAGGCAGGAACATAAAATATGAGTTTGAAAAATGTATTGATTATTGTTGATAACATTGACGAATCAATTGATTTTTATGAAGAACTGTTTGGACTGCGTGTGATTACAAGGCAGGAAGGTAATGTGATAATGTCAGAGGGGCTTGTATTGCAGGATGTAGATGTATGGTATGATAGTACAAAAATACATACAACTCCACATAACAATATGACCGAACTTTATTTTGAAGATAATGATATAGAAGGTATTATTGAAAAACTGGAGTCTGGCAAGTATGTTGTAAGTTATGTTACGGATTTAATGGAACTTGAATGTGGACAGAAGCTTGTAAGATTTTATGATCCATCAGGAAATCTTATAGAAGTACGAACACCAATTAACTATAACTGATATGAAATGGATTTAAGGAGAAAATGCAGATATTTGTAGATGCAGATGCGTGTCCGGTAGTGGACATTGTCGAGACAATAGCAGAGAAATATAATATTCCAACCACCTTGTTGTGTGATACGAATCATATTTTGTATTCTGATTACAGCGAGGTAATTATAGTAGGTGCAGGAGCAGATGCAGTAGATTATAAGCTGATTAGCATATGTCATAAAGGGGATGTTGTAGTATCGCAGGATTATGGTGTCGCTGCTATGGCTTTAGGTAAGGGTGCGTATGCTATTCATCAATCCGGTAAGTGGTATACGAATGAAAATATAGATCAGATGCTTATGGAGAGGCATCTTAATAAAAAGGCAAGACGCAGCTCTCATAAGAATCATATGAAAGGACCGAGAAAGCGTACAGAAGAAGATGATGTACGCTTTGCACAGTCCTTTGAAAAACTAATACTTATAGCAAAGTCAAAAGAAGGTGCTCAGAGTGGGACTATTTAAGAAAAAGACAGTTACAAAGACATATGATAAAGAAAATAAGAAACCAGTTATCAAGGCGAGCATATGTAATGGCGAGCAGGTTGCAGGCTTTAAGGACAATCATACAGGTAAGATAGAAGAGGTTATGCTGATTAAGAACCAGGCAGACCTTGATGCATTCAAGAAAATGTATGGAATAGATGATGAGATAGACAAGGAATATTAAACAATGTATTTGATTAAGACGATAAAAGGTGACATAACAAAAGTAACAGATGTGCAGGCAATCGTAAATGCAGCAAACAACTCCCTTCTTGGCGGAGGTGGTGTAGATGGTGCGATTCACAGAGCAGCAGGACCGGAACTTCTGACAGAGTGCATGACACTTCACGGATGTGAGACTGGAGAAGCAAAGATAACAAAAGCCTATAATCTGCCATGCGATTATGTTATTCATACTGTGGGACCGATATGGAATGGTGGAAGAAATAAAGAAGAGGAACTTCTTGCAAACTGTTATTTTTATTCTATGAAGCTGGCAATGGATAATGGAATCAGGTCCATTGCATTTCCTTCCATATCAACGGGAGTATATAGTTTCCCGGTTGAGTTGGCAGCAAAGATTGCAGTACATACAGTAAACAGGTTCTTGCAAGATAATCCGGACAGCTTCGATTTGGTGGAGTGGGTGCTGTTTGATACTCATACTGAATCAGTATATGAAGCTGAGGTTGATCAACTGTATAAAATGATATAATAAGATTCTGGATGCAAGGATTGTAGTAAAACGCATCTAGTTAATTTGAACCATCTTCATGAAACGATACACGGTATCTTTTGCAAAATTAGGAGTGCCTTTCCTTTTATAGGCATTGGCAGCTTTCAAGGCTGAGTAAATATGAAACCTTGTAAGAAATCGTTTGATAGATTTAGGAATCTGCTTATCATTTTGAGTCGCTTGTGTTATACGTTTATTCATAACATGAGCCTCCGGTTTGTAATTGTTTTTTGACAACCCAATTATACCAAAACCATTGATTTCATACTATTTTTATGCCAGTTATTATTGAATTTTCAAGGTGCATAGGCACATTTTAATGTGCGAAGTTTGAGTTATTATGCAGACGCTGACAGCTATGAAGATGGCAATGAAAAATAAGCTGTTAGAACAGAGGGAAGATATGGCGGCGATGAGTTCATGGCTGTGATTTATCATACAGGCAAAACAGAGATTGAGGAACTGCTACAAAGCTTATGCAGAGAAAAAGACAGATTAAATAGTAATGAAGCTCAAATCCCGATCGACTATGCATGCGGATGGGCAATTTCAACTGATGAAGGAACCTACACGCTGCAGATGTTACTGGATAAGGCAGATTCCGATATGTATGAAAATAAACAACTATGCAAGAAGCGTAATTTAGGTTCACGTCAATAAACTAAAAATAGAATAAAAATCAGCATTGTGAAAAGTGTTCATCCAGGAGACAGAATTTAGGTTGATTTTCACCAGTTTCTAGCAATAGAACCACTAATATTTAGTAGAAAATAATTTAATAATTTAATAATTTTTTTAATAGATTTTCCCAATAGAGTATGCTATATTATAATTGTTTATGGATAAACAAATTTGATAAAAGATCAATAATTTACAAAGGAAGGGAAAACTTTCATGGAAAAGATCAAAAAGCGTATAGCTAACTTAAAAGTTGCAGGAAAATTAAAAGTATATCGAATGACAGTGCTTGTTATGACATTATTTTTAGTGTTGGTGGCACTGATCTCGACATTAGTGATCCGTTTAAATATAGAGAAGATCACTGAGGTCTGGTCTCCGTCATTGGAATATCTGCAGGATTTAGAGACAATGACTGCGAAATACAGAATCAAACAGTATCAGCATCTGGTAGAATCAGATGCAGCAATCATGAACTCTTGCGAAGAAGAAATTCAGAAGCTGGAGAGTCAGATCCAGGATACCGATGCGAATCTGGATGCAATCATGTCTGCAGACAGTGATGCTCGAAAAGGACAGGACCATTACGAAGTAGCAAAAGCTGCATGGGAAGAATACAGGGCTGCTTCAGATGAAATCCTGAAGTTGAGCCGTGCGGGTAAACAGCAGGAAGCATCAAAGCTGATGACCGGAAAGGTGTATGAAGAATATAAAGCTTTGGCTGAAAAATTAACGATATTAAGTGACGAGTTCCAGGCAGAATTAGACCGGGCAAAGACCATGGCTAATGTATGCATTATAATCATATTTATTGTGATCGTGGCAGCGGGTCTTGCGATTGCTGTAGTGACGACACAGATCGGAAAGATCATTACCAATTCCATTACCGAGCCGGTAGAACAGATAGATGCAGCAGTTGCCAGCCTGCGTAAGGGCGAACTGTCTAATGTAGAAATGCTTACCTATGAGTCTGAGGATGAGTTTGGCGATACCATCAGGAATCTGAAAGAAGCCATGGGTATTCTGGCAGATTATGTCAGCGAGATCTCTGTGGAGGTAAAGGCAATAGCACAGGGTGACCTGACCAGAAATGGTAATGATATTACAGATTTCCTAGGCGATTTCTCGGAGTTGAAGGTATCACTGGTGTATATTCTGAAACGGTTTAACAGTACCCTGACCGAGATCAGCAATCTGGCAGAACAGGTATCATCGAATGCATCCGAGGTGGAAAATGCATCAAGATCCCTGGCGGACGGTGCAACAGAGCAGGCAGGAGTCATCGAGGAATTGAATGCCACCGTTGATACGGTCGTGGATTTGGCGGCAGATACAGCGAAGGAAACACAGAGTGCATCTGCACGTGTAAAAGCCTCTGCAAATAAAGCGAACGAAGAAAAAGAAAAAATGAACGATTTACTGATGGAAATGGGGCACATTACAGAAATCTCCAAGGAGATCGGTAATATTATCACAGATATCGAGGATATTGCATCCCAGACCAACCTGTTATCCCTGAATGCTTCTATTGAAGCTGCCAGAGCAGGAGAAGCAGGAAAAGGCTTTGCAGTAGTGGCAGATCAGATCGGCAAGCTGGCAGCGGATAGTGCGAAGTCGGCTGTGAATACGAGAGATTTGATCGATAAGACCTTAGTGGAAATCGAAAAGGGCAATACGATCACAAGAACAACAGCAGACGCATTTAATCAGATCATTGCAGATATGGAGTCCTTTGCAGAGATTGCACAGAACACCATGGAGAAAGCGAACTCCCAGGCAGAGTCCTTGGGACAGATCGGTCAGGGAATTGAACAGCTGTCCAGTGTGGTACAGGGCAATGCAGCATCCTCAGAAGAGAATACTGCGATCAGTATTAATCTGGCAGAGGGAGCAGCCAAGATGCGTGACCGCGTGAATATCTTTAAGCTATTCTAGAAAATGGCAGGAATAGAGTGAAGTTGTCGGAAGGAAGGTTCTTGTTGTGATTAATGATATATTTAGTGTGTTTGGAGAGCAGACAGCAGAAATATTATTTGAGATCATTACAGAATGTATGGATGATTACCTGTATATATTTGATCTGCAGAATAATATCTTTGAGATTTCACAGTCAGCTGTGAAACGGTTTAATATGTCGAAAAATGTTCTGACAGATGCTGCAAATGAAGTTATGAAGGTAGTATATGAGGAAGACCGCAGGATGCTTGCAAAGCATCTTGCGGATATATGCGAAGGAGGAGAAAAGGTACATAATCTTCATTATAGGTGGCTTGATAAAGAAGGTATGCCGGTTTGGATTAACTGCCGTGGTATCGTGATCAATGATCAGCAGGGAAAGGCAGAGTATCTGGTCGGGTGTCTGAATGAGACCGGCAACAGGAGAAGAGCCGATAATGTCACAGGACTGCTTGGCGGTCCGGAATTCCTTGCTTACCTGCGTGCACAAAAAGAACCCATTACCAAGGGATTTTTTATGCATATAGGAATTGATGATTTTGGAGCGATTAATAGCTCCAGGGGAGCTGATTATGGTAATTATATCCTGAAAAGCGTAGCCGGCTGTATGAAGGAATGCCTTTCAGACAAGCAGAGAATTTACCATCTGGTAGCGGATCAGTATGTGATCGTGGATCTAGAAGCTTCCTCCGCAGAAGACGCTGTGGCACTGAAAGAAAAGATTACAGATAAACTTCATAATTTCATAATAGCCGAAAATTATGAAGCTATATTTTCTATTTCTATTGGTGTTATAAATGCAGCAATATTTTGCGAGGGAACCGAAGAATGCCGCAAAAAGTTTGAATTTGCCTTGAAACAGGCAAAAAGCATGGGTAAAAATGGATTCTATATTTTTGACCAGGATGACTATGAGGTCTTTTTACGAAAAGGAAGAATCATAGCAAAACTTCGTAATGCTATTGTGAACCATTATGATGGCTTTGAAGTATACTACCAGCCGATTGTGGACTGTCAGTCCGAACAGATCATTGGAGCAGAGGCACTGATGCGTTTTTCCATGATAACGGAAGAAGGGCGGGAGTTTGTTTCACCGATGGAGTTTATCCCATTGTTGGAAGAGACCGGATTGATCATTCCCGCTGGAAGATATATTTTGAACGAAGCTGCAGCAATGTGCTGTGAAATGCAGAAATATATTCCTGACTTCCGGATGAATGTAAATGTATCCTATGTTCAGATCCTGCAAGGCAATGTGGAGCGGGATATTCTGAATGCAATTCAAAAATATTCATTACAGCCGGAATGCTTATGTGTTGAAATGACAGAAAGCGGATTTATGGATATGACACCTTCGTTCTGTAAATTCCGTAAAACTCTGGACAAGAACGGGATTCCCTTTGTGATCGATGATTTTGGAACAGGATATTCGAATCTTCATTGTATCCGTGATATGAATCCGAGTTACGTGAAAATGGATAGGGATTTTACTGCCAAGGCGATGAACAGTGACAGGGATTATGAATTATATAAAAATATCATCCCCATGGTACATAGTATTAACGTCAGGATATGTGCAGAAGGCATCGAGGAAAAAGAATGGCTTCTGAAAATGAAAGAAATGAAGGTTGATTATCTGCAGGGATATTATTTTGGAAGACCATGTGGAAAGAAACAGTTTTTGCAGCAATATGCCAGTGGCATCAACGTTAAATAAAGAGAGTAAGGCAGACTCAGCTATGTGGGGCTGCCTTATTTTATGGTCTTATCAGAAGGATGGATCCATAACGGCTTCTTTCAGTTTTTCCAGGTCATTGGCATAAGGGTGAGACAATGCACAGTCAAAATTCTGGATCAATACATCAAGATTTGCCGGATGATCAGGAGTTTCCTTCATTTTCTATTTCTTGCATCATTGCTTCAAACATTTTTTCCGGGGTGTCATAGTCTAATATCGAAAATTGGTCTCCATCATCTGCTAAATTTCTGCTTCTTTCACTTGAGTTTTCGGCATATTCAATCACCAGCGAATTATAGCCACTTAAAAGTTCAACTATATGAATTGCTTGATTGTCTGGCAAGATGAACCATTGTTCATCTTCCAAAATTACATTGTCAAATATCTCCATCAACTTCTCGGAAATATGAAGTCTATATTCTCTTAATAATTTTTCTGGGTTCATTAATTCCATCTCCATTCACATTATATAATTTATTTCATATATTATTTTCTTCAGCTGATTTAGTATATACCACCAAATTATACTATTTTCAGATATTTTGCAAATTCTCTTTTTAACAGCATGATAATCTAAGCCTTAGACGGCAGATTGGGTCGTGAAAAGGATGGCACATTGAATGAGAAGTATTGTAAATGGTGTTAAGCAGATATTTTAATTGAGAATGAGCCGGAACTTTTTAAATAAATTGTGATTAAAAAGTGAAAAATAAACATTCATTTTAATATCGTTCGTGTCGAAAAAATGTCATTTCGTGTAAATGGCATTTTTTTTGATGCCTTTTATTGTATAATACCGCTAAGATAGAATGTATTTTTGTAATGCTTTATGGTATTGCATAGATACATTGAGTACAATAAAAGGAGGGAGAGTTTATGAAGTATTTAAACTTAAAAAAGATTACTGCGGTGGTATTGTCAATCGGAATGGTATTTTCAAGCAGTGCCGTTACCGGGTTTGCGGCAGATAACAGTAAAAAGATAGCTACGATTCCTAACAGCTATATTAATAAAGTGGCAGAAGATATTGATAATGAATATTTTTATGATGGAACATATGTTGATGATTGGGGGCATACACGTAAGGGCAGGCAGCTTGGAGCGACATATACAAAGGAGTCAACTGAATTTTTGTTATGGGCACCTGCGGCAACATATGTAAAAGTTAATATTTATGCAACAGGTGATGATAATGACAGCAATGCATGTAATATAGGAGCTTATACATTAGAGAAAATGCTTGTAAATGGGGAATGGAATGGAATCTGGACTATAACGCTTGTTGGTGAGTGGGGCGGATTGTATTATGACTATACGATTACCACAACAGATATTACCCATATTGGCAGCGACAGAACAACAAAATATAAAATTCAGGACCCATATTCGGTTGCGGTAAGCAAAGACGGAAAGCGTTCGTATATAACAGATACATCTTCAGTATCTCCTGAGGGTTGGGACAGCGACAGACATGTGTATGTTGATTCGACAAAAGCAAATACTGTTTATAAAATAAGTGTTAAGGATTTCTCATCAGATACCGCATCGGGCATGACTGCAGGCGGAAAGTACAGTGCTTTTACGGAAAAGGGTGCAAAAGTAAACAGTGCGGGAGAGCTTGTATCTGGTATTGATTATCTGAAGGAACTTGGCGTTACGACAGTACAGCTTGCACCGTTTGCGGATTTTGATGGCGACAGTGAGTATGAGATTTTAAATTATAATGTACCTGAGGCAAGCTATGCTTCCAATCCGTCAGACAGCAAGACTGTTATAAAAGAATGTAAAGAGATGATTCAGGCACTTCACAGTGCTGGATTTTCTGTTGTGATGGAGATGCCGTATACGCATGCCTCAGAGGAAAATCCTCTTGAAAAGTCGGTTCCGCGGTTTTATTACAGATTGAATACTGACGGTACAAGGTATACAACAAATACGGGATATGACAATGAGCTTGCCACAGAGCGGAAGATGTATCGTAGTTATATGGTTAATTCCATGAAATATTGGGCAGAGGAATATCATGTTGATGGATTTTCACTGGATTTGATTGACTGTGTCAATGTGAAGTACAAAGGTTCTTCGCATGTATATAAATGGCTGGATGAGATAAAGACATCATTGGCAAAGGAAGATGCCAATCTGGTTATCTGGGGAGATAATTATACAAAGGAAGAAAGACAGAATAAAACTTCCTCTTATGATGAAATAATCGGCAGCACAGGTGGCACTTATGGCGAAAGAAACGAAAAAGCCGTAAAAATATACAAGCAGAAAGCAGCAATGAAATATGCTAAGCCGGGAACATTGTTTATGGATGGCGGAGAAGAAATGTGTAACAGCGTTGAGGGAACAACTCTTGCAGACAGCAGTTACGTTGAATGGAAGGATTCAGCAGAGTATGCAGATGTAGTCTCATATTACAGAGGACTTATGGAGATACGAAAAGCATTTTCACCGCTTGCGAAAAGCCAGACAATAAAAAATTCTGAAGCTTATGTGCTTGCAGGTACAAAAGACGGCGAGTGGAATACTATGGCAGTATTAAATAATGAGTCAGATGTGTCAAAAGAAATTACAATTCCTGTTCAAGGAAGAGCTGCTACGGACTGGGTTGTTATTGCAAATGGTGAAAGTGCGGGAGTTGTATCACTTGGTGAAGTCGCAGGCTCCGTTATAACTGTACCTGCGTATACTACAATGATTCTTGTAGATAAGGAAAGCTTTGATGATGTGGCTGTAACATCAGGCAAAGGAAAAGTAATTGTTAATTATGTGATAAAAGACAGTGAGCAGAAGTTACGTGAATCGATTACACTTCAGGGTACATCGGGAACGAATTATGCGGTACCTGAAAATATTAAGATTCCATCAGGATATACTTTTTTAAGCAAGACAGGCGATGAAAAGGGTGTGTATACATCAGAAACACAGACAGTTACATATTATTATAATGCGATTAATCCGGATACAGTGGTAGACGGTATTAAAAATAATGGAGTATACTGCGAGAAGGCACAGTTTAAAGTAACTTCTTCCGATTATACACAGGTAATGGCAGGAAATAAAACGCTTACACCTGATGTGGACGGTATTTATACTGTATCTGCAGCAGATGGCACACAGACAATAACATTGACGGATAATGAAGGATACAGCATTTATCTGTCTGTTACCGTAAATGCGAATCATACAATGGATAACAGCGACTGTACGAAAGAATCAATATGCTCTGTCTGCGGAAAAATATTTCTGGCACAGGCAAATCATAAGTTCAGCGACACATGGACAAAAGACGATACTTATCATTGGAAAGTGTGTGAGAATGACGGCTGTACGGTAACAACAACAAAGACAAAACATAGTGGTACAGATGATGGTGATTGTACAACACCTGTAATTTGTGAATGTGGTGAGATTGTTACAGCAGCAAAGTCAGAACATATATATGGTGAATGGAAGTCAAATGGTAACGGCACACATACCCACAAATGTACAACGGCAGGCTGTACTATAGAAGAAACAGAAAGCTGTGTAGGCGGAGAGGCAACATGTAAAAAGAGAGCCGTCTGCACGGATTGTAATGCTGAATATGGTACTTTAAATCCTGCAAACCACAGTGGAAATCAGGTATGGGTACAGACAGAAAAAACTCATCAGAAAAAATATGACTGTTGTGGTGCAGAGGTAACTAATATAGCAGATCATATCTGGGAGAATGGACACTGCACGGTATGTGGATACGATTGTATTCATACAGGCGGAGAAGCAACCTGTACGCAGAAAGCGGTTTGCGATACCTGCCATAGTGAATATGGAGAAATAAATGCAGACAATCATTCGGGTGTGGAAAAATGGATACAGACAGCAACAACACATGAAAAGAGATATGATTGCTGCGGTAAAGTGACGATAGAACAAGAAAATCATAAGTGGAAAGATGGTGCTTGTGAAACATGTGGTTATGTATGTGTACACAGCGGAGGAGAAGCAACATGTACAAAGGGTGCAGTTTGCGAAACCTGCGGCAAGGAGTATACAGATAAAGATATGGCAAATCACAGTGGAAAGGTAGTATGGGTACAGACAGAAAAAACTCATAAACAGGCATATGATTGCTGTGATAAGGAAGTATCGACAAGTGAAGCACATGGTTGGAAAAACGGTGTATGCACGGTTTGTGATTATCAGTGTAAACATGCAGGCGGAAGTGCAACATGTGTGAAGAAAGCGGTGTGTACAATCTGCAGTGAAGAATATGGCACTTACAATATGAGTATACATGAAGGCTTGAAGTCAGTAGCGGCAAAGGCGGCTACCAGAACAGATGAAGGAAATATTGAATACTGGTATTGTAAAGATTGTGACAGATATTACATCAAGCAGGATGGGCTTGTAGAAATTGAAAAATCACAGACTGTGGTTGCAAAGATTACAGATACAACATCATCGGACGATACGGGTAAAGGCGGTAAGACAGAGACAGTAAAAGAACAGACGCCTGATACAGGAGATAATAAACGTGTATTTGCATGGCTTCTTATGTTTATAATAGGAGGGGCGGCAGCAGGATTAACGATTAAAGGTAAAAAGACAGAAAATTAATATTTTAAAATGCCGGAATTTTGCTCCCCGTGCGGGGCGGGATTCCGGTTTTTACATGTTTTGGTTTTATTTATTGGATTTTTATAATTTTTTATATATTGATAGTTAAATGTTTGACATAATAACAGTTTCTTAATATAATATTAAGAATATGATGCATTTTGCATTAAATATTTAAGAAAGAGAGAAAAATTATGAACGAAAAACAAGAGTTCAAGCCGTATATTCCGGCTGATAAGGTGATGCCTGAACTTACAGTTACATCTGTAATCATAGGTGTTTTATTAGCTGTATTATTTGGCGGTGCCAACGCATATTTAGGTCTGCGTGTTGGTATGACAGTTTCGGCTTCTATTCCTGCGGCCGTTATCTCTATGGGAATTATTCGCTTTATTTTAAGAAGAGATTCTATTTTAGAGAATAATATGGTTCAGACAATCGGTTCTGCAGGTGAATCTGTTGCGGCAGGTGCAATCTTTACACTTCCTGCATTATTTATGTGGGCTCAGGAGGGCGGCACATCTATGCCTTCTTTGATAGAGATAGCACTTATTGCATTAATTGGTGGTTTCCTCGGAGTATTATTCATGATTCCACTTCGTAGTGCATTAATTGTTCAGGAGCATGGCGTGTTACCTTATCCTGAAGGACAGGCATGTGCTGAGGTATTAGTTGCCGGAGAAGAAGGCGGTGCTAAGGCAAGTACAGTATTTGCGGGTCTTGGTATTGCAGCTGTTTATAAGTTTATCGCTGATGGACTTAAAGTATTCCCTAGCGAGGTTGATTTTACTATCAAGCCATACAAGGGTTCGGCTGTTGGTGCAGATGTACTGCCAGCACTCCTCGGTGTCGGTTATATCTGTGGACCTAAGGTATCTTCATACCTCTTGGCAGGTGGTTCCGTAGCGTGGTTTATGATTATGCCGTTAATCGCTTTGTTTGGTGGAGACAACATTATCGGACCTGCTACAATTCCAATATCACAGATGGGTCCATCACAGATATGGTCTAATTATGTGCGTTATATCGGTGCAGGTGCGGTTGCTGCCGGTGGTATTATAAGCTTAATTAAGTCATTACCGCTTATTGTAAAAACATTTAAGCAGGCAATGAAAGGCTATGGCAAGAAAGCAGACGGTGAGGAGACAAGATCAACTAAGGATCTTCCTATGACTTTGGTTGTATTGGGTATTGGCGTGCTTGCAATTATCATGTGGTTAATCCCGGCGATTCCTGTTAATCTTCTCAGTGCGATTATTATTATTATCTTTGGTTTCTTCTTTGCAACTGTATCATCACGTATGGTTGGTTTAGTAGGAAGCTCAAATAACCCTGTATCAGGTATGGCTATTGCGACACTTCTTATTTCGTCAGCAATTCTTAAAGCTACAGGTACAATAGGTATGAATGGCATGGTAGCCGCTATAAGTATCGGCTCTGTAATTTGTATTATCGCAGCTATTGCAGGTGATACATCACAGGATTTGAAGACAGGCTATATAGTAGGTGCAACACCTTATAAGCAGCAGATTGGTGAGCTTATCGGTGTGGCTGTATCTGCTGTTACAGTAGGCGGAGTTCTTTATTTGCTTAATGCAGCATGGGGATACGGTTCTAAAGAATTACCTGCACCACAGGCTACTCTTATGAAAATGGTAGTTGAAGGCGTAATGGGAAACAGCCTTCCGTGGGCACTTGTATTTGCAGGTGTAGCCATTGCTATAGTTGTTGAAATTCTTCAGATTCCTGTACTTCCTTTCGCAGTAGGTCTTTACCTTCCGATTTATTTAAGTACACCGATTATGGCAGGTGGACTTGTAAGACTTTACTTCGATAAGAAGAAAGGTCTTTCAGAGGAAGAACGTAAAATTAAGGTTAATCAGGGAATCCTTTACTCATCAGGTCTTATTGCAGGTGAAGGTCTTGTTGGTATTCTTTTAGCTGTATTTGCTATTATTCCTGTAGGAACAGAAACTCTCGGAGATGCTATCAATTTATCAAAGGTTATTAATATTGGTAACATTGGCGGTCTTGTATTCTTTGTGGCACTTATTGCAACATTAATAGCATTTATTAATAAAAAAGAAAAAAAGACAAATTAAAAAAAATGTGATATAATAAATCTGTTGGCTTTCATGCCGACAGATTTATTATTTTTACGAAAAATTCTGCTTTTTTGATAAAGAGTTTTATTTAAGGAGGTTTCATGGCTAAGCAAAAGGAGAATTACTTAGACTATGTTCCAAAACATAATTCATTATTTGAATTTAGGGATAACAAGAAAGGGCATGTTGAAATTAAAGTTCATAATAAAGGTCTTTTTAACAGAATAGCACAGCTTATTGCGAAAAAGCCCAAGTACAGTTATATTGAATTAGATGAATTTGGTACATATATATGGCGTCAGATAGACGGAGTACGAAGTATTTATGACATCGGACAGCTTGTAAAACAACATTTTGGAGAAAAGGCAGAACCTTTGTATGAGCGTTTATGCCAGTTTACAAAGATACTTCATAAAAATCAGTTTATTGTTTATACTAATAAGATTAAACAAAAATAATATTAATAAAATGTTTTAAAGGAGTTAAGACATGAGAGTATTATCCGAATTAGAACCTAAGAATGTGTTTTCATTTTTTGAGGATATTTGCAATATTCCGCATCCATCTTATAAAGAAGAGAAGATTAGCAATTATCTCGTTGAATTTGCCAAGGCAAGAAATCTTGAATATTATCAGGATTCACTTTACAACGTGATTATAATAAAGGAAGCATCAAAAGGATATGAAGATGTTGCACCTATTATTCTTCAGGGACACATGGATATGGTATGTGAAAAGACACCTGACTGTGATAAGAATATGGACGAAGAAGGACTTGATCTTGAAGTTAATGGGGATTTTGTTTCTGCCAAGGGAACAACACTTGGCGGTGATGACGGAATTGCGGTTGCCTATGCACTTGCGATATTAGATGATGACAGCATTGCACACCCACGTCTTGAATTTGTGTGTACCGTATCAGAAGAAGTAGGCATGGAAGGTGCTGCAGGCATTGATGTGTCAATGTTAAAAGGAAAGAAGCTTCTCAATATGGACAGCGAAGATGAGGGAATCATGCTTGCAAGTTGTGCCGGAGGATGTAGTGCACAGGTTAAACTCAGATTAAACAGAACAGAAATGACAGGAACAAAACTTCGTATTTCTATATCGGGACTTACGGGAGGACATTCAGGCGTTGAGATTGACAAGGGAAGAGGAAATGCAAATGTTCTCATGTCAAGAATTCTTCGTGATGCTGCCAAGAAAGCACCAATATTTATTGTATCTGTTGAGGGAGGCAAAAAAGACAATGCCATTCCGAGAGAATGTTTATCCGAAATTATCGTTGAAGCAGATAAAGCTGAGGCAGTTAAAGCTGCTGTTGAAGAAACTGCAAATGAGATAAGAGAAGAATTTGCGACATCTGATGCGGATTTTAATGTTACAACAGAATTATCAGATGGATGCAGCGTTAAAGCTGTTACAAAGGAAGACAGTGCCAAAGCGGTTGCACTTATACAGTCACTTCCTAACGGAATAATGAGAATGAGTCAGGATATTGATAATCTTGTTGAAACTTCACTTAATCTTGGTATAATTTCATTAGATGAATCAGGTATCTGTCTCAGATTTGCCCTTAGAAGTTCAGTCGGAGCTGCATTGAAAAATCTTAAAAACCAGATTGCATGTGTAAGTAAAACATACGGTGGAAGTGTTGAATTTACAGGAGAATACCCGGCTTGGGAATATAAGAAAGATTCAAAACTCCGTGATGATATGGTTAATATATTTGAACAGATGTATGGTAAAAAACCTACTATTGAGGCAATTCATGCAGGCGTCGAATGTGGTATACTTGCAGGAAAGATTGAAGACCTTGACTGCATATCTATGGGACCGGATATTTTTAATATTCATACAACTGAAGAGCATTTAAGCATTTCTTCTGCAAAGAGAATGTATGAGTATATACTCAATGTAATAGCATGCAAATAATATGCAATAGATAAAAAATTTTTAAAACGAAAGGATGAATTATTATGATTTACGCTTCACTTAATGCAAAAAAAGGTAACTATGAGTATCCGGCAGCAATTGCCACAGCTTTGGAATTTCTTGCAAAGCCTGAAACAAAGGAACTTCCTGTAGGAAGATATGAACTTGACGGAGATAACATTTATGTTCTCATTCAGGATCAGACAACTGCACCTGTAGAAAAGAAGCGTGCAGAAAGCCACAGAAACTATATTGACATTCAGTATCTTTTTACAGGAAAGGAAGTACAGGGATACGCACCTCTTCTTCCGGGCGTAAAAGGTGAAGAGCCTGCCGGAAAGGACAATATTTATTATGATGAAGTAGCTGACGAACAGTTCGTTACATTACATCCGGGTGAATTTACAGTATATTTTACTAACGATATTCATCGCCCTAACTGCACAATGGACGAACCTGTTAATATTCATAAAGCAGTTGTAAAGATTAAGGAAAGCCTTATTAAGTAATAAATTTATATAAGGTTTGTAATATAAGTTGCTTTTTTGAAAGGAGACGTGATGATTGTTTTATGTCTCCTTTTTGCTATATGATTTTTTATACGCTGTTTATAATGGAGTCAGATTAAACATGGAATTATTGGATATAGTTGATGAAAATGGGATACCAACAGGAAAAACCATTGAGAGAAAGATTGCACATAGTGAGGGAATAAGGCACAGGACTGCACATGTGTGGATTATAAGAAAGACGGATAATGGAGCAGAGGTTCTTCTTCAGAAGCGTGCGATGGGTAAGGATTCATTTCCGGGAAGATATGATACTTCTTCGGCAGGTCATATACAGGCTGGTGATGAACCTGAAGAATCTGCAATAAGAGAGATGAAAGAAGAACTTGGAATAGATGCATCCGTCAGTGATTTGCATTTTGTTGATAAATTTGTAATTAATTATAAAAAAGAATTCTATGGAAAGATGTTTAAGGACAGCGAGATAGCTTTTGTTTATGTATATATCGGATCTGTGGATATCGACAAGCTTACATTACAAAAAGAAGAGCTGGACAGAGTGGATTGGTTTAACTTGGAATATGTTTATGAGGAATGTAAGAAGCATAATCAGAAGTTTTGTGCACCGATTGATGGTTTAGAGATTGCGAGAAAATATGTCTGTGAATATGGAATCTGAGATGGATTTTGATGATAAGAAGTTTTATATGAATTATCTTGACGGATTAACGGATGATATGCCGGATGAATTTTTCAGGCTGGCACAGGTATTTGAACTGAATTTGTTTGAACCTGTGAGGATTGATGGCAGCAGTGACATTTATGCGGCATATATTATGAATGATGCAGTTGAAAGCTTTTTTGTGTTTGAACAGCCGGTAATCACAGGTACATACAAAGATATTGAATCTGAGCAGATTGCGGGAGTGGAAAAGCTTGAAGATGGTTATATGCTTATAGTAAATCAGGGTGGAGAGAATGTATTTACAATAAAGTTTGTAAAGCTTAGTATTACATCGACATATTTTAATTATGGCTGTATGGGACATTTCTGGGTAAAAGGATATGAATATTTAAGGCAGCTTGAATACCAGTTTGCAGTTATACGCGATAAATACCGTTTTCTTGGAAGTTCATCCTGCAATGAAAAAGAACTTGTGTTTATGAGGCTGGCAGATTTTCCACCGGTTAAAAAGTACAGGTCAGTTCCAAAAGCATATTATGTGCCTTATCCCGATTCAATATATCCTGAAGCTGTCAGTTATCTCATGGAAGCCGCAAGAAGTGTCGGTGATAGAAATATGGAACGGATGCTTAAAATTTATCAAAAAAAGCCGGACAGCTTAAAATGTAACATTATTGCATCTATGTTTCATAAAAAATCGCATGGACGATTTATAGATAAGATTATCAACGATATGAGGGATGCTGCATCTTCATATGACAGAAGAAAGTTTGACAAAGAAGAGGAAATACAGAACTGGAAAATACATGAAAAAGCTTTAAAAATTATGAATAACTTTAAGCAAAAAGGGTATGAATGCTTTCTTTACAGAGAAGAGCCGTTTGTATATTTGAAAGATACGATTACATACAAAGAGCATGTGCTTGTATTTAAAAACCATGGACTTAATCGAAAGTGTGATATATATACCATAACCAATGATGAAATGTTATATAAATGAGAAAAATAATAAAATAAAAAGTATACTTAAAGGCGTGGGAGAGATTCCGCGTCTTTTTTCTGAAAATATGTTGGAAAGGGTTTATATAAATGAACATACCAGAAAGAGCGACGAAAGAACAGGTATATTTCACGGATATTGCAATATGTTTCTTAAAGAAGAGATTCACAGAATGTCATTTCCTAAGACTTTTACGATTCTTGATAAAAAAGTAGAACTTGATATGATTAAGAATGTAGCTGAGGATATGGGTATTTCACTTAAAGATAATACTGCAAAAAAGATAATGAGTGATATAGATATGTCAAAGCAGGATATGTTATATGTTGAGCTTATGTCTGGAATTGATAGGAAAAGGTAGAACTGGCAGATTTGCTAAGCCATTTTGCACTGTTTTCGGCACAGGATGAAGATGGTGAATATAACGTTGTTAAGGTTATGACTATTCACACGTCAAAAGGACTTGAATTCGATACTGTATTTGTACCGGTTGATTGTATTAATAACAGCAGAATATTAATTAAAGGGGAAACTGAGCAGATGCTGCCTAAGTTAAAGTTTGATGTTGGAGATATTGTCAGACACAAAGTATTTGGTGTCGGTGAGATTATTAAAATTGATAATATAACGCAGACATATGAAATTCAGTTCAGGAATATAAGAGGAACAAGAAGAATAATGTTTCGTGCAGAGCTTGAAAAAATCAGTCAGCCGGATTAATTCGTATAATTGATATGAATTTTTGTTTTGACGGATAAAAACATATGGAATTTCCTAACATTGTGGAGACAAAGAGTAAAGGAGAAAAAATGTATCTGATTTCGGCTTATTTTGATGAACATACAACAAGGCAGTTACAGCGGTTTATTGATGCAGTTGCACAAAATACGGGAAATACTTATATGATTGACAATAATGTGCCACCGCATCTTACAATATCAAGTTTTGAGACAAGAAATCTACAAAATCTCTGCGATGATTTTGTGAAGCTGTCGGAATTGGAATCCCATGATATAAATATATTTTCTGTAGGCGAATTTTTGCCATATGTTATTTATGTGACGCCCGTATTGGATTTGCATTTGCAGCAAACAGCAGAAAAGGTTTATAATATTTTAGCAGTGCGTGAGGATGTGACAATTAACCGTTGTTATAAGCCGTATAGTTGGTTTCCGCATATTACGTTGGGAAAGAAACTTGAAAAAGAGCAAATGATTGCGGCTGTAAGAGCAATGCAGACACATTTTATACCGCTTAAAGGTAAAATTGTGAGATTGGGGCTTGCACAGACGAATCCACACAGAGATATTTGCACGGTTGATTTGAAGTGATTGATTGTTGAGAGATATGATGATATATGAAGTGATTGATTGCTGAAATATATAAAAATATTTAATGGAGACAATATTATGAAATTTACGATAGATACACATACACATACGTTAGTTAGTGGACATGCTTATAACACAATAGATGAGATGGCGGCTTTCGCCTTTCAAAAAGGCGTTACACATCTTGCTATAACAGATCATGCACCAAAGATGCCAGGAAGTACAGGTGTTTTTTATTTTTCAAATATGGGAATAATCCCAAGGATGAAAAACGGCGTGAAAATATATATGGGGTGTGAGGCTAATATTATGGATTATGAAGGAAATATTGACCTTAGCGAATATGGGCTTAAAGGCTGTGATGTTGTTATTGCAAGTCTTCACATTCCTTGCATCAAACCCGGAAGCATAGAGGAAAATACAAATGCTTTAATAAAAGTAATGGATAATCCGTATGTCAATATAATAGGGCACCCTGACGATTCAAGATACCCTGTGGATTATGAGCGTCTTGTAAAAGCGGCAAAGGAAAAGCATGTTCTTCTCGAGTTAAATAATACATCATTAAATCCCGACGGTCCGAGACAGGGAGCATATGATAATGATGTCAAAATGCTCAATCTTTGCAAGGAAATGGGTGTCTGTATTTCAATTGGAAGTGATGCTCACATAAAAGAAAGCATATGCGGATTTGACAGGGCATATCAGGTTATTAAAGATACAGAATTCCCGGAAAAACTGATAGTGAACAGCGATTATAAGTTGTATGAATCGTATATTGGGAAGAGGAAATTATAGGCGGTTAAAAAGTTATGATAAAAAATATCGTAAAAGGAAAACACATTTTTTCAAGAAAGGCAAAACCTGCAACGGAAGCTGACAAGCAGGTTGTAACAGATTTGATTGACACATTGCGTGCCAACCGTGAAATTTGCGTCGGCATGGCTGCAAATATGATAGGTGTAAACAAATCAATAATAGTTGTTTCGGCGGGACCGTTTCAATTTGCAATGGTTAATCCTGTGATAACAAAAAAGTCAGGTGAATATAAGACAGAAGAGGGATGCCTGTCACTGGACGGAGTAAGACCATGCATAAGATATGAAGAGATAGAAGTTGATTATCTTGACAGTAATTTTAAGCCACAGCATGGAAAATACAGCGGATTTACGGCACAGATAATACAGCATGAGGTGGACCATTGTAATGGAGTGGTGATATAATATTGTGAACAAAATAGGTCTGAATTTAGAAGTAGAATGTTATTACTAAAATTTGTACAATGTACAGAAATAAGGAGTGACAATATGGAGATTAAAAGAAATGCATAATTTGCAGGAGGAATAAAGTATGATTATAAAATATGCCTCAAAAGAAGATGTTGAGGCGATTTCTGCTGTTGAGAGGGAATGTTTTCCTCAGTCAGAAGCAGCTACTGAAAAAGAGTTTGTTGAAAGGGTAAAGCATTACGGAAATCATTTTTGGCTGATGTATGAAGCTGAAAAGCTGATTGCGTTCGTTGATGGATTTGTTACTGATGAATATGATTTAACCGATGAGATGTATGAAAATGCAGCCATGCACAATGAAAATGGTGCTTGGCAGATGATTTTCGGAGTGAATACACTGCCGGATTATCGCAAACACGGATACGCCGCACAATTGATTTGTCGTGCGGTTGACGATGCAAAGCAGCAAGGCCGCAAAGGGCTTGTTTTGACATGCAAGGAGCGGCTTATTCCGTATTATGAAAAATTTGGCTTTAAAGATGAAGGTGTGACGGATAAGTCTATACACGGAAATGTTGAGTGGCATCAAATGCGGCTGACTTTCTGATGAAATTTTTATGAATGAAAATTATATAATAAACGAATATAAAAATGCGAAAAGAGGTACATATCATGGAGTTACAGGACGTATTAAATGAAAGAAGAAGTATCAGAAATTATGATGCTGATAAAAAAGTTACAAAAGAGCAGCTTGAAATTATTATAAATGCAGCTATATTGGCTCCTTCATGGAAAAATTTACAGACGTCAAGATATTACTGCATTTTATCGGATGAAATGATTAAAGAATTCTCTGATAAATGTCTGCCGGAATTCAATCAGAAAAATTCAGAAGGAGCGGCACTTGTCGTAACAACATTTGTAAAAGATTGTGTTGGATTTGACAGATTATCGAAAGAGCCTGTCAATGAATGTGCCAATGGCTGGGGATATTATGATTTGGGGCTGCAAAATGAAAATTTTGTCCTTAAAGCAAAAGAATCGGGGCTTGACACATTGATTATGGGAATTCGTGATGGTGAGGCAATAAGAGAATTTCTTAACGTACCCGAAGCTGAACAGGTTGTTTCTGTAATTGCGGTTGGATATGCCGCTAAGGATTCACATATGCCAAAACGAAAAAGTGTTTCGGACATAGCAAAATTTTATTAAATAATATGGTAACAAAGTGCTATAATAGATTAAATACAGGTAGTGACATTAAATGAATTTGTCAATAAATTTGAATTAAAATAAAGTTTTAATATTAAATAGGTATTATTAAGGTGATGGAATGGTATTATGAAAACAAGAGAAGAAGCACTGGCATATGGCCTATCATTTAAGGATACATATATAGAAGCTCCGTTTCATGATGAAAACTGGCAGCTTGTGAGAGTAAAAAGTAACAAAAAAGTTTTTTTGTGGACTTATGAACGGAATGGTTATATTAATCTTAATGTAAAAGTTTCACCTGAGTGGAGAGATTTCTGGCGAAGTGCCTATGCATCTGTAGTTGCGGGATATCATCAGAATAAGGAACATTGGAACACTATTATCCTTGACGGTTCAATACCGGATAAAGATATTAAAAGAATGATAGCGGAAAGCTATGACCTTGTATCTGACAGCCCGACAAAAAGAATATACAGTGCGGTTAAAAAGATTCCGAGAGGATGCGTAGCCACATATGGACAGATTGCTGAACTTGCAGGTGACAGAAAAATGGCACGTGCGGTTGGCAATGCATTGCATAAAAATCCTGATCCTGAAAATATTCCGTGCTACAGGGTTGTGAATTCCAAGGGAGAACTTTCGGGGGAGTTTGCGTTCGGAGGAGCAGGAAAACAGGCAGAACTGCTTGAAGCTGACGGAGTAGAAGTTATAAATGGAAAAGTTGATTTAAAGAAGTATGGCATGAATATTTATTTATAAAATTAAATCGACAATTTATATTTTATATGATAGACTTAAAAAGTAGCTTATATTAATGATTTATACGTTTTTTGGATAAGGGACAGAATATGGAGAAGAACAAGAGATATAGTACAAGTTTATTTGTTATATTATGCCTATTGCTCAATCTTTCGGGCAAGTGTCTGGCACAATGGCTTAAGCTTCCTATATGGATGGATTCTTTCGGAACTATAGCCGCCACATATGTGCTTGGGCCTGTATGTGGTGTTATTGTCGGAGTTACCCTTAATACATTATATTCTATAATTTATTCCTGGACATATATTTGTTATGCTGTTGTAAGTGCTTTAATTGCAGTAATTGCAGGAGTGTGTATCAAAAAAGATTACATGAAAACACTTCTCGGAGCACTGACGGCAAGCTTCTATATTGCATTTGTATCTTGTGTAGTGTCTTTAATTTTCAATTATATTTTTTTCAATGGTTATACAAATAATATTTGGGGAGACGGAGTTATTGATTCCCTTATAAGCATAGGTTTTAATAATATTATAAGTTACGCTGCGGGAGAATTTTATGTTGATTTTCTTGATAAGGTTATAGCGGTATTAATTCTGTTTGTTTTTGTGAAATTTGACAAAGGATGGAAAAGATTCGATAAAAGAGTAATATCGGTGTGTCTGATGTTTGCGTTGGCATCATCGGTTATAGCCAGGATTGGGCAAAATATGAATCTGTCAATAGAAGCACAGGCAAAAACCCAGAATGAACAACAAAAAGATGCTGATGTAATGGTACAATCAGATAACGATAAAATACAGGATTACAGTTCTTATCTTCAGACGGTGTACGGAAGAGAAAACGGAATACCGGGCGGCTGTGCCAATGATATTGTGCAGACGAATGACGGAATATTGTGGATAGGTACATACGGCGGACTTTATAGATATAACGGAAAAGAATTCGTATGGATTGATGAGTATGATTCGATAAAAAGCGTTAATTGTATGTATCTTGATGAAGAGGGCAGATTATGGATAGGAACCAATGATAATGGCTTGTCTATTATGATAAACGAACAGGTTGCCAATGTTGTATCGGAAAAAGATGGTTTATCTGATGATGCTGTAAAATGTATAACACAGGGAACAGATGGCTGTTATTACGTCGGAACAACAGGCAAGATGTCGGTATTATCCATGGCGGGCGGACTTTCCGTAAAAAAGGTAATAGATGACGTCACATATGCTGTAAGCATTGATGCCGACAAGAGTGGAAATGTTGCAGCGGTAAGTGATAGCGGAAAATTAAGCGTAATAAGGGATACGGATGTAATATCGCAATATATTCCGGCTGACGGAAGTACATATACAACCTGTACATTTGATGAAGATGGTATATTGTATGCAGGAACATCTGCAGATAGTATTGATGTATACAGAGTTGACGAAGGTATTCTTACGTTAATTGATAATCACAAATGTAATGAATTAAAAAATATAAAAAGCCTGAAATTTGTTGATAATATATCGTCAAGAGAAGAAATTTTGTTTGTGTGTGCGGATAACGGAATAGGATATTATAACAACATCGGTGATTTTGTAAAACTTAATACGGGAAATTTTAACAGCTCAATAGATAACATGACTTATGATTATCAGGGAAATCTTTGGTTTGTATCATCGCGTCAGGGGATTTTAAGGCTCAGTAAATCAGCATTTACACAGCTCTACAATACATATAATACAGACAGCTCGGTAGTTAATACCGTTACATGGTGGAATGATGGATTTTACATAGGAACCGACAATGGATTATATGTTTCTAAAGATGAGAACACGAATACAAAGGGAAGATGTATCACACCTGTTATTGATGCGTTAAATGGCGTTAGAATTCGCTGCATAAAAGAGGACAGCAAAGGAAATCTGTGGATATGTACATCGGGTGCTGGTGTATATAAGCTGACAATTGACGGTGGTGTAAAAAAATATGATAAAAGCAACGGACTTAACGGCGAACTCTACAGAACGGTAACGGAATTGTCCGATAATACAATACTTGTTGCCGGGGATTCGGGAATGAGTTTTATAAAAGATGATGATTCAGTCTATAACATAGGAACACAGATGATAAACAGCAAGGTGCTGTGTACTTTGCAGGCAGATGATAAGACAATATTTGCGGGTACGGATGGAAATGGAATAGAAGTCATACGTGATGGTGTTATTGTGGGTAATTTCGGCAAAAATGAAGGACTTAGCTCGGAAGTTATTTTAAGAATGGTTGAGGACAGTTACGGTGATGGCATATTTATTGTTACAAGCAACAGTATATGCTATATGGATAAGACACAAAATATACGTGTGCTTAAAAATTTTCCGTACTATAACAATTATGATATTGTCAATGGAAAAGATGACATGCTGTTTGTTTTGAGTTCTGCGGGGATTTTTGTGGTAGATGAGAAAAAGCTGCTGTCAGGCGATGATGTGGAATATCGTTTGCTTAATAATCAGTCGGGACTTCAAAATACAATTACGCCTAATTCATGGAATTACCAGGATAAAAATAACAATCTTTATATTTCAACGGAAGATGGCGTAATAGTTATAAACCTGGAAAATTACACCTCTAATATCAGGTCATACCGAATACAGATGAAATCGATTCAGGTAGATGATGAACTTATCAGAGTAAGAAGAGGGGAAGATATATATATTAACAGCGGGGCACATGTTCTGGAAATGTTTCCGGAGATAGTTAATTATTCGGTAAATGTTCCGTATGTCAGTATATATTTGGAAGGTTATGACAGCGAGCCGAGGGTTATGCTTCAAAGTGAAATGAATAATATAGTATACAGAAATATACCTGTCGGAACATACAAATTTCATCTTGCAGTGCTTGATGATAAGGGAAAAGTGACGGTAACAGAAAATATATATACTATTATTAAAAAAGCCGAAATGTATGACAACTGGTGGTTTAAAATATATATGGTTGCTGTATTTGCAATTATAGTAGCATATATTACTTGGATAATATTTCATACACAGGTTAAAAGAACTCTTGATTTTCAGAAAAAAGAGCTTGAATTTGTCAAGAAACAGCTTGAAATGGGTAACGAAACCGTTATGACAATAGCGAGGACCGTAGATGCAAAAGATATAAATACAAGCCAGCATTCATTAAGAGTTTCCGAATATTCCGTGCTTATAGCGAAAGAATTGGGCTACAACGAGGACGAATGTGAAAACTTGAAAAAAGCGGCACTTTTGCATGATATAGGAAAGATAGGTATTCCTGACAGAATTCTTAATAAGCCCGACAGACTTACTGATGAGGAATATGCACTTATGAAATCGCATGTTGAAAAAGGTGCACAGATACTTAAAAATTTCACGCTTATAAATCATGTTGAGGAAGGTGCGTTATATCACCATGAAAGATATGACGGAAGCGGTTATATGTATGGTCTTAAAGGTGAAGAAATACCGCTTAATGCAAGAATTATCGGAATTGCAGACGCTTTTGACGCGATGACGGCAAACAGAGTATACAGGAAAAAACTTGATAAGGATTATGTTATCAGAGAAATTAAACGTGGAAGCGGTACACAGTTTGACCCTAAACTTGTAGAAATAATGCTTGGTCTTATTGAAAAAGGCCTTATTGATATAGACAATCTGTATAAGGATGGTGAAAATCATGGGGAACAATGATATTAAAGAAAAGATAAAAAAAACACTGTCATATACAGCAAAAAGAGACTGCATAATAACATTGATAACATGTATAGTGGTAAGTATAGTTATAGGTGCATTTATTGTTTATTTAAGGCGTGGTGAAGATAAAACCATAAAAGTAGGAGTTGTCTACGTCGGAGATGCAAGTACAATGTATACAAATAATTTTATAGAGGCATTGTCTGATATAGAACAGGAATATAATGGTAAAGTTGAAATTGTTTCTATGTATAATGTTGCCGAGGGAACCGAGAGGGACTATCTTGAGAGGCTGGTCAGTGATGGTTGTAATATGATTTTTTCGACAAGTTATAATTATGGTGTGACTACAAAAGAATTGGCACAGAAATACCCCGAGGTGCAATTTTGCATGGCAACATGTTCCAATGCCAATGAAGAACCGTATCTGAAAAATTATCATACATTTATGGGAGCAATATATCAGGGTAGATATGCCGCAGGTGTGGCCGCAGGAATGAAGCTTAAAGAACTTATAGATGACGGCATAATTTCGGAGTCCGAGGCAAAAATAGGATATGTCGGTGCGTATCCTTACGCCGAGGTTATATCGGGATATACGGCATTTCTTCTCGGTGCAAGGTCTGTTGTGCCGCAGGCGGTTATGACCGTTAAGTATACAAATTCATGGAATGATTACCGTACCGAAAAGAAGTATGCTAGGGAATTAATAGACGAGCATTGTATAATTATATCGCAACATTCCGATACGGCAGGTCCGGCTACCGCATGCGAAGAAACATCTTCAGATGTACCAGTATACAATGTGAGTTATAATCAGAGCATGCTCGACATTGCACCTACAACATATCTGACAGGCTGCAAAATTAACTGGAAACCGTATATGAAATCAGCTATAGATGCAGTTCTTAATGATAAAGTGATAGAGAAGCATGTTAAAGGCAATGTAAACGGAAATGATGTCGGTGCGGGATTTGACGAGGAATGGGTATCAATGCTGGAATTCAATGATATAGCTGTTGCAAACGGCACCAAAGAGAGGGTGAAAAAGGTTATTGAACAGTTTAAAAAGGGCAATATAAATGTATTTCAGGGTGACTATATCGGAGTAAATCCCGATAATCCGTCAGAGCAGATAGATTTAAAAGAAGGATATATTGAAAATGAGTACAGTTCAGCCCCGACATTTAAGTATATATTAAAGGATATAATTACTGTTGAGTAATCGCTTTTATTATTGGCTTGGGGTAAAAATCCAATATTGTAGTGGTCTGTCGCAGCCTGCATTGCAGGCATAGAGTAATTATATAAAATGTTGTGGTCAATATATACATTCAAAATGATATAAAAATGTATAGAAGATTATAAATGGAAAATTTTCCTATAATATATCCTTTAAAAAGGGCACGCCGTGATAGGTGTGCCCTTTTTTGTGTTGAGGTTTTATGGTGGATGGAGATGAAAATTATAAACTTGAATTATGTAATAATAAGCATTATAATTATAGAAACAAATTTCAATACTATTATAAAAGGGGAAATATTATGTCAGAAGTAATAGAAGAATTGAGCAAAATACTAGTGAAAGACATAAATATATCTGAGAAAGAATTTGCAGATGTAATATATATTTTTAATGAAAGAATTTTTGGGTTTCATAATATAAATTTATTTAAAAAGTATATAGAATATAAAAAATATAAATATATAATAGAAAATATATCGATAATTTATTATTGTAATAAAAATATTATGCAAGCCGTAGAGGATATATACCATGACACTATGGATAAAACAGAATGGATTATTTTATTCAGTAAAGAGGGGATATCTCTTATAAATAATGATGTTGAAACAAGAGATACAGAGTTTGCATCAGGAAAAATAATTTTTAATATTTTATTTGGTAGTAAAATTGGTTTAGAATATTTAAAATATTTTTCTTATGAAAATTTATCAATCAATAAAACAACATATTATTTTAAAGATATTATTACATATAAAAATCTTATGTATCATAAAAAAGAGAAAAATTGGTATCAATATAATAATGCTTTAAAAAGCTTTTTTAATTATTATATATGTATTGGGCATAGTAAAAGAGACGAAACATATAGTTGTTATAACGAAATAGGATTGCATGATTTTATTGGGTATTTAAAAAATGATTGTAAAATCAAATCAAATAATTCTATAAAGAATAAATTCTTTTATGTAAAGGATTTTTTTAATAACATGACAGATAATACTAATTTTAATGTGAGTAGTAATACAGTAATAGAGTTTTGTAAGGAACAGTTAATTGAAAAAAATAATTGTTTAGAGGAAACAGATGCTGATAAAATTAAAAATATAATACATTATTTAGAAGACCGAAAAAATGGTACGAGAGATGTATTGGTTTTTTTGTTTTTACTTTGTTATGGTATAGAAAGAAGAAAAATATGTGAGTTAATGTGGGAGAATATTGATAAAAATTGTAACAACATAAAAATAAATGGTAAGTGGGTGAATTTACCGGATGTAATTAAAAAAAGATTAAAGATATTAAAAAGTCATACACCTATTAATGCTATTTATATAATAACTAATTCAACTACAAATTATATGACACCTGTAAGAGTAGGATTTATAAATGAAATAATGAAAGGGATAGATAAAATTGATGTCAATGATAAATTTTATAAAATGATGTATCCAGCTAATATTAGAAAATGGCTATTTAGATATATGTTAAAAAGACAAATTCCTCTTCAAAATATATTGAAAATGATGAATATTTCAATTAATAATATTAGTAATTATGTTAGAGATGAAGAATTATGGGAATGTGTAACAGATGAGTTTAGAAATGAAGATGAAACTTATAAATATTTGTTGGATGATTTTATGAAAGATATATATGAATAAAATATTGAATACACTAGCTGAAAAAATGAAATGATAAATTGGTAGAATATTTTAATAAAAGGAATCTGTGAGTTTTGTATTTATTGATTTATATTATTATGTAAAGAGGAGAATTATCATATGGCTAGTGTATCAGTTGCAGAAGAAGACAGAATTATTTATATATCATCGGATATGTTTAAAATTTATGAGCATGGATTGAATGAGTCAGATGGTATAAGACTACAAAAGAAAATTTTTTAAATATTTAGAAATGATGAGAAAGGTTACAAATTTTTTACTGATTTGATTATGATAACTGGAAATTATATTATGAATGGAGATGACGCTATGGAACTTGAAATGGGTGTAGAAGATTTATTAAACAAAAGAAAACTAGAATCAGACCGAATAGAGTTTAAAACTGGGTGGAATCCTGATGATATCTACCATAGTGTCTGTGCATTTGCAAATGATTATAATAATGATGGCGGCGGTTATATTGTTGTAGGTGTTGAGGAAGAAAATGGTGTTGCCAAGCGTCCGGTAAAAGGCTTACCTGAATATATGTTGGATTCAATACAGAAAGATATGTTGGGGTATAATAATTTGATTTCTCCACCCTACTTTCCTCAGGGTATACCTGCAGAAGTGGATGGAAAATGGATTTTTGTAATTGTTGTCAGAACAGGACAGCAGCGACCTTATAAATCACCAGAGCATGTAACAAGTAAGAAAGAGAAGAAGTACAATTATTATATTCGTTATCAGACAAGTTCTGTTAAGGCAAATAGTGAACAGGAGAGGGAACTGATTAATATGTCAGATCAAACCCCATTTGATTGTAGAGCAAACCATAAGGCAACATTTGAGGATATTTCACCGGTGCTGTTAGAAGATCATTTGAGAAAAACCGGTAGTAAGCTTGCTAAACAGGTAAGGGAACGAGGTGTTGAGGAAATACTTAATGATATGCAGTTATTGGTTGGTCCACCAGAACTCAGATATATTCAGAATGTGGCAATTATGATGTTTTGTGAGCATCCCGAAAAATTCTTTGGATATACTTATGTACAGATGACCTCTTTTCCTAAAGGAAGCATTGAAAATCCAAGTATTAGTGAAGATTTCCCTAATATTACAGGTTCGGTGCCTCAGATGATTCAGGCAACAATGGAAAGATTTCGTAATTTGATTATTCGAGAAAAGGTAATTAAAGTACCAAATCAGATGGAGGCATTAAGGATATTCAATTATCCATATCAGGCAATTGAGGAGGCTGTGGTAAATGCCTTTTATCACAGAGATTATATGTCCTTTGAACCAATAACTATAGAGATAGAGCCGGATTGCATAAATATTATGAATTTTCCGGGGATAGACAGATCTATTTCAGAAAAGACGATAGCTGAGGGAAAGAGATTTGTTTCGAGATATTATAGAAATAGACGACTTGGAGAGTTTTTAAAAGAACTGGATTTATCAGAGGGGCATTCTTCTGGCATCCCAACAATACAGGAAGAACTTGAAAAGAATGGCTCACCAAGAGCGGAGTTCTTTACGGATGAAGATAGACGAGCTATGAGAATAAGAATTCCAATCCATCCGGCGTTTTTGGAAGCGGATGATCAAGTTTCGCTATCAGATAGCTATGAAAAAGCGACGAAAAAATTATCAAAGAAAAAGATAGAACAATATGATAAAATCTTAAAATTATTAAATGATGGAGAATGGCACAAAACAGCTGAAATAGCTGAAAATCTTGGACTAAAGGATACTAGGACAAAAGAATTGTTAAAGGAATTAATTGTACTTGATAAACTCATCGATAATGGGAAAACAAAAGGCAAGTTGTATAGATTAAAATAATTCGTCGCTTTTTTCGTTGAAAAAACGACGAAAAAAGCGACGAAAAAGTGTCGGAAAATTATTTTATCATTTTGTTAGGGCAAGACTCTGTTTTATGCTTGAAGTTTTTCGCGTTACGAAAAATGGAATGCGTAAAACAAATAAACCAGCTGCTATAAAAAAGAAGGTATCGAAAAATCAATAAAAGTCACAGGTGCAACATTTACTTGGGGTGCTGACAAATTTGAAGATTTAAAAGATATTGCGGTAGAATTTAAAAAAGTAGGACAGTTTTTATATGGAAATTTGCTGCTTTTTCTGATAAAATAAGAGAAAAATTTATACGAGGAGAATTTTAATGAAAATAGGTATTTTAGGATATGGAAATCTTGGAAGAGGTGTAGAATGTGCAATTAAGCAGAATCCTGATATGGAACTTGCGGCCGTTTTTACGAGACGTGCACCGGAAACAGTTTCAATTCTTACAGAGAGTGCAGCAGTTTGTTCTGTTGATGACATTGCACAGTGGAAAGATAAAATTGATGTTATGATTCTTTGTGGCGGAAGTGCCACAGATTTGCCGGTTCAGACACCTGAGTATGCAAAGATGTTTAATGTTGTTGACAGTTTTGATACACATGCAAGAATTCCTGAACATTTTGCGAATGTTGACGCATCTGCAAAGGAAAGCGGACATGTCGGAATTATTTCCGTTGGCTGGGACCCGGGAATGTTTTCTTTAAACCGTATGTATGCAAATGCAATTTTACCTGAGGGACGTGATTATACATTCTGGGGAAAAGGTGTAAGTCAGGGCCATTCAGATGCAATCCGCCGAGTTGAAGGTGTTAAGGACGGAAAGCAGTATACAATTCCTGTAGAATCAGCTCTTGAGGCTGTAAGAAATGGTGAGAATCCTGAACTTACTACAAGGCAGAAACATACAAGAGAGTGTTTTGTTGTTCTTGAAGAGGGGGCTGATGCAAAAAAGGTTGAAGAAGAAATTAAGAATATGCCAAACTATTTCGCAGAATACGATACCACAGTGCATTTTATCAGCGAAGAGGAATTAAAGAAGAACCACAGCGGAATTCCACACGGTGGATTTGTTATCCGTTCAGGTAAGACGGGCTGGAATCAGGAAAATAATCATGTTATTGAGTATAGCTTAAAGCTTGATTCAAATCCTGAATTTACATCATGTGTCATTGTGGCATATGCAAGAGCTGCATATCGTCTTTACAAAGAAGGTCAGAGCGGCTGTAAGACTGTATTTGATATTGCACCTGCATATCTGAGTGCAAAGGACGGAGCAGAACTTAGGAAGACACTCCTGTAATTATAATCATAGCAATTTAAGGAGAGAACTTTAAGATGGAACATATATCAAGAAATGCTGCATTTGAATTACTAAAAAAATATAACAAAGATCCTTTTCACATTCAGCATGCACTTACTGTTGAGGCAGTGATGAAATGGTATGCCAATGAATTAGACTATGGTGATGATGCACAATATTGGGGAATTGTAGGACTTCTACATGATATTGATTTTGAACTTTATCCCGACCAGCATTGTATAAAGGCACCTGAATTGTTAAGAGAGGGCGGTGTGTCAGAAGATATTATTCATGGAGTTGTTTCCCATGGTTATGGGATAACAGTTGATGTTGCACCGGAACATGAAATGGAAAAAGTGCTTTTTGCGGCAGACGAGCTAACAGGTCTTATATGGGCAGCAGCTCTTATGCGTCCGTCAAAGAGCACAAAAGACATGGAACTTAAATCATTAAAAAAGAAATATAAGAGCAAAGGTTTTGCAGCAGGCTGTTCAAGAGAAGTTATTGAACGCGGTGCACAACAGCTCGGCTGGGAACTTGAAAAACTTCTTACAATGACACTTGCAGCAATGGCTGCATCAGAGGATACAATTAATGAAGAAATTGAGAGCATGAATGCAAATGGCAGTAATTGAACTGAAAAAAAACATTTCATATATAGAGCCGACGCAAAATCCATTGTCGGCAAATGTAGTGATGATTGAAGGAGAAAATAATCTGTGGCTGTACGATGTCGGAAATAATCCGTGTGTGCCACAGATTATATCTGCTTTTAACACTTCAAATAAGAAGATAAATGTGATTTTGTCTCATTTTCATGCTGACCATATAGGTAATCTTGATAAAATCAACTATTCAAATGTGTATCAGGGCAGATTGACTTATAAATATACGAAAACAGGTGAAATACTGGAAAATGATTTGTATTTTCGTGATGGTAATATGAATCTTCATATTTTTCCACTCCCGTCAAGTCATGCCAAAGGTTCTCTGGCATTGGAAATAAATGAAAAATACTGTTTTTTGGGGGATGGTGTTTATGCAATGCAAAAAGGTGAAAAAAGGCTTTATAATGCAGGAATTCTTAAAGAAGAAATTGAAATTCTAAAAAATATAAAAGCACAACATTTTATGCTTAGCCACAGGAATCCTTTTGATAATTCAAAGGATTCGGTTATAAGGCTGCTTGATGGGATATATGCCAAAAGAAAAAGCGGAGAGCCGTATATTTCCGGCATTGATGGGGAATGAGAGGTATTAAGTTAGTCGTATCAGAAAGTATGCAGAGTATATTTATGTAATCTGCACACTTTACATTTACACAAAATAGGTATACTATATAATTAAAATTCCACTATATACAGGAGGAGAATTATGAATTATTCTATTAATACAAAATGCGTACAGGCAGGTTATACACCGGGCAATGGCGAACCAAGACAGATTCCTATTATCCAGTCAACAACATTTAAGTATGATACAAGCGAAGATATGGGAAAGCTTTTTGACCTTGAGGCATCAGGATATTTTTATACAAGATTGCAGAATCCGACCAATGATTATGTAGCTTCAAAGATTGCAGCACTTGAGGGTGGTACAGCGGCAATGCTTACTTCATCAGGTCAGGCAGCCAATTTTTTTGCGTTGTTTAATATATGCGAAGCAGGAAGCCACATTGTTTCTTCATCATCTATTTATGGTGGAACATTTAATCTTATTGAAGTAACTATGAAAAAAATGGGCATAGATGTGACATTTGTAGACCCTGATTGCACAGATGAGGAACTTAATGCTGCATTTAAGGATAATACAAGAGCTGTTTTTGGAGAGTCAATAGCCAATCCAGCACTTACAGTTCTTGATATAGAGAAATTTGCAAAAGCAGCACATGAACATGGTGTACCGCTTATTGTAGATAATACATTCCCTACTCCAGTTAATTTAAGACCTATAGAATGGGGAGCTGATATTGTTACACATTCTACAACAAAATATATGGACGGACATGGTGCAGCTGTAGGCGGTGCGATTGTAGACAGTGGTAAGTTTGACTGGATGGCACATGCTGACAAATTTCCGGGACTTTGTACTCCTGATGAGTCATATCATGGAATTACATATGCAGAGAAGTTTGGTAAAGAGGGTGCGTTTATAACTAAGTGTACTTCACAGCTTATGAGGGATTTGGGCTGCATTCAGTCACCTCAGAATGCTTTTATTTTAAATCTCGGTCTGGAGTCACTTCATGTGCGTATGCCAAGACATGTGGAGAACGGACAGGCTGTTGCAGAATTTCTTGAGAAGCAGGATAAGGTTGAATTTGTCAATTATCCGGGACTTCCATCGAATAAATATTATGAAATAGCAAAGAAATATATGCCAAACGGAGGTTGTGGTGTAGTTTCCTTTGAATTAAAAGGTGGAAGAGAAGCAGCAGAAAAGTTCATGAAGAATCTTAAACTTGCAGCAATTGAGACTCATGTAGCTGATGCGAGAACATGCTGCCTCAATCCTGCAACATCAACACACAGACAGATGAATGATGAACAGCTTGCAGCGGCAGGAATTCCGGCTGGACTTATACGTATATCATGTGGTCTTGAAGATAAGAATGATTTGATTGCCGATATCAAGCAGGCACTTGATGCTATTTAATAAAAATTTAATAAACATCTTCAAATAAGCTTGAAGAGCATGTTAATTAAGTAATATTTCAAAAGGAGAAGCTCACGGGCTTCTCCTTTTTGGACTCAGGTTATTCATTATATTAAAATCTTGCAAGCATACGGCTTAGGATTTTATCGCATATAAATGTATAAGCAGAACTAAAGATATTTGCACTTATTCTTAAAATAACAGCGTATTGGGCACCGAAAAGCCCTGCTGCAATAGATAATGCACCAAATGTATTAAAAGCTGTCTGCCATGCATATCCTGCTGAATATCCAACACCGATACCACCGATTATTCCTATATAAGGGTACATTGATGAAGGCAGTACATAGTAAAGGATAAGGAAAAGAAGGCATCCGACTATATTAAAAAGTCCTCTTTTCACAGCTCTTGGCTTTATGTCATTTGAAAATGGAAGGCAGACTGACATACAGGCGATACCTGCCCACATGGCACGAGGGAGGTTGAGCAGTGACATTGCAAGTATTGAACTTGATACAATAAAAGTTAGTTTAATATACCATTTTGTGCGTGATGAAGTAATATTAAATTCTGAAAATAAATTTTTAAAAGTACGATGGTAAGGTCTGTTTTTCTGATTTTTGTAAAAAACAATCATGCATATAAGCATGCCTGCTGACAAACCTGCAATTCGCATAAGATAATCGTGTCCGCTTACATCATATCCCAGAAGCAGGAGATAACTGAGAACAAATGTTGAATGGTTATACATAATGACATTATGGCAGCTGAAAATCATAAGGAGCATTATACATAAGAAATTAATAAAAAATGCCGGTATGGCAGGCACCATATTTGCAAGACGTGGACCGGCAGCTAATATTACAAATATACCTGCAATTGAAATAAGTCCGTGATTTGTCTGAATACCAAAATCAGCTTGTCTGAGTACAAGTACAGAAAGCAGAACGCATACACCAACGACGCTGTTACTGTTTCCTGTCAACATACTGAAAATAGTTACAATTGCAACGCAGAATATCATTACAAGATAAACCTTGAAATTATATATTAAAATATGTCTGAATTTTTCTTTTTTGTCATGTGTATTTTTGATTAACTGCTTAGAACCTGCAGAACTAAGCTGTAATTCCTGATAAAATGTCATAGAAATCTCCTTGTGATGATGTAAAAATAATCCCCACAATAGATAGGGTTGAATAATATAACATTAATGACGGATTATGTCAAATAATTTTAATTTTACATGTAAAATTTTAGATGCAAATTTAAATAATAAGTACCAATGCAAAAATAAAAGTTATATAATAAAATTATAGGGAAGAGGGGGAATGACAGCTGCCTGACAAAAAAGGGAGAGAGTATCAGGACAGCTATCGGAGTTTATGAAAAGGTTTTATCTAATGTCTTTCGACATTGTTTATATTACAGATAAAATGTGATTAATAATTGTTGATTTTATGAAAAAATTGTGAAAAACATGAAGTGTCTCGAAGAAAACAAAAAAACAGGATACAGAAAGGCGGTTAATATGAAAGTTGGAATTATAGGAATGGGAAATATGGGTGCAAAATATGCCCTGATGATAGCAAAAGGTGATGTCAAAGGCATGGAACTTGCTGCGATAACAAGAGTTACTGATGAAAGATGGGATATGATTAGACAATATGTTTCACCTGAACTTATGAAGTTTAATTCGGGTGACGATATGTATGCTGCCATAGATGACAACAGTCTGTCAGTGGATGCAGTAATAATAGTAACACCACATTATTCACATGAAGAACTTGTTAAGAAAGCGTTTGAACGTGGAATAAGTGTACTTTGTGATAAACCTGCAGGAGTTTATTCAAGACAGGCAAGAAGTATGTGGGAGGCATATCAGAGTGCAAAAAAAAGCTGTCCGAAACTTCAATACGGATTCATTTTCCATCAGAGAACATTTCCTGTTTATAGAAAAATAAAAGAAATAATCGATAATAAAACGTATGGTAATATTAAAAGGGTAAACTGGGTTATTACAGACTGGTACAGACCTGATGCATATTATGAATCTGGTAAATGGAGAGCAACGTGGAAATATGACGGAGGAGGAACTCTGCTTAACCAGTGTCCTCATAATCTTGATTTATTGTCATGGATATGTGGAAATCCTTCAGATGTTGCCGGATTTTGCAGTGAAGGCAAGTATCATCCGATAGAGGTAGAAGATGATGTTACAGCATATATGGAATGGGAGAATGGTGCAAGCGGAGTGTTCATTGCATCAACAGGCGAGGCACCCGGTGTCAACAGGCTGGAGATAAGTCTTGATAATGCTCTTCTTGTATGTGACAAAGGCCAGCTTCGTGTATGTGAACTTGACAAGCCGGAAATAGAATACAGAAGAGGAAATGGTGATTTATTTGCTAGGCCAAAGTATGAGTGGAAAGATATAAAGACAGAGCCAAATGATGGTGCATATGAAAAACTACTGACAGAATATGCAGCGGGAAGGTGTGTTGCAAATGGAGACGAAGCTATTAACAGTCTTTATTTATCCAATGCAATATACCTTTCATCATGGAAAAACAGAAAAGTTGCATTGCCTGTAAGTGGCAGCAGATATGAACTTATGTTTGAAAAACAGTTTGAAAAAGAACTTGAAAAAAAGATTAATAAAGCTATAAGACGTAAGTGATAGAATAGCAGAAGCCGCGGTTTTATATAACTGCGGCTTCTAAAGATTTTTCGAGATTTTTCAATTCTTTTAATTCTCTTATTGTAAAATATCCACATACAATGGCGGCGGCTGCATCGGCGATAGGACCTGCATACATTACGCCATCAATTCCCATAAAAATAGGGAAAATAATTATAAGCGGAAGCAGGAACAATATCTGTCTTGTAAGTGACATAAATACACCAAGTCTTGATTTACCTATAGAATTAAAGAAATTTGATGTTACAGGCTGTATTCCGTTGATGATTGTCAAAAACATATATATTCTGAAATACCTTTCAGAAAACTTGAAATATAATTCACTTCCGTTACCGAATATACTGATAATCTGGCGTGGAAATACCTGAAAACATACAAATGCAATAAGCGATAAACCGGAAGCTGCAGCAAGTGCCAGCAGATATGTTTTACGTACACGTTTATATTTTTTGGCTCCGTAATTAAAGCCGATAACAGGCTGTGTTCCCTGAGATATTCCGATTACAAATGACATAAATATCATATTTACTTTTGTGATAATTCCGGCACATGCGAGAGGAATATCACCGCCATATACAGACATTGCACCATAATGTGCAAGTGTGTTATTCATTACAATCTGAACGACTGTCATTGCAATCTGGTTGAAACATGCACTTGCTCCGAGGATAAAAATATTTTTCCAATGATGCATTGAAACTGTAAAGCTGCTTTTGCTTAATTTTATATTTTTAAAATGAAACATATAGCGTAAACTTATGCAAAATGAAATTATCTGTCCAATAATAGTTGCAAGCGCAGCACCTGTCATTCCCATCTTAAATACAAATATGAAGACAGGATCAAGAATTGTATTTACAATTGCACCGATAAGCATTGATGTCATTGAATAGTTTGGACTACCATCTGCGAGAATCAGCTTGCTCATCCCTGTATTGGCTATCAGAAATGGAAAGCCTATAGCAGTAATACGTGTATATGCTTCTGCATATGGAAGTACATCAGGTGTTGCACCGAAAAATTTAAGCAGTGGTGTAAGGAATATAGTGGTTATAAGAAATAAAAGTATTCCCATTATAGTCATAAGAATTATTCCATTGCCGGCATATTTTTCTGATTCTTTCTTTTCACCTGCACCAAGATGCAGTGAGTAATTGGTTGCACAACCAATTCCGAGCAGGAGTGATATAGCCGTGCATGTTGTTGATAGTGGAAATGCAATATTTGTTGCTGCATTTCCAAGCATACCGATACCCTGACCGATAAAAATCTGATCGACGATGTTGTATAACGCAGTAACAAGCATTGATATAATACATGGAATTGCAAATCCTACAAGAAGTTTTCCCTCGTTTTTGTACCCGAGTGGATTTTCATTTTCATTATTGATGCTCATTGTGTGTTATCCTTTCTGATAAAATAATCAATTATTCTTCAAATGAAACAATCTGTGTTGCATTATTATAACCAAGCTGCTGCATTTTTTTCTGGAGATTATTAAGAGCTTTATCATATTTTAAGAAAGCATCATATGTATCGTTAAAATATGAGAGAGCTTTTTTGTCATCCCCATCTTCTTTTGCCTGCCATGACAGAGTGGCAAAGTGATGAAGAACTTCATGCGTTTTGACAAGCTGACCAAATTCCGGACTTTCAGTAAGACGGCTGTCAGTCTGGCTGTTCAGCCATTTTCCAAGCTTGCATCCCAAAGGGTTATCAACCTGTTTTTTCTTTAAGTGTTCAAATCCGACAATATTGTTGTATACACGCCATGTAAGAACATAGTGATCTACTTCAAATACACGCATCCAGTCCTGCTGTGTGATATTAGAACATCCACGAACCAGGTCACTTCTGGTCTTGTCAAGATAACGTCCTAATTTAAATACACGTTGTCCTGATTGTATACATTCATCAGATAAAATGTTATAACTTTGAGAAATATTTTCAATTTGTTTTGCAAATGATTTTGTTACACCGGTTTGCGTATCAATGTCGTTAAATATACTGTCAACGCTTACGCTTATGTTGTCCATCTGGTCATTCATCTGCTGTATAGCGGCAAGCGACTGCTCAACTTTCTTATTTCCTTCTCCAAGTGTGAGAGTTGTCTCATCCATTGCAGAGGCAAGTGAGTCAATGCTTTCTCTTAATTCAGCAACATATTTTACAATATCTTCGGCTGATTGTGAAGTGTTTGAAGATAAAATTCTTACCTGTTCGGCAACGACAGAAAAGCCTTTTCCGGCTTCACCTGCTCTTGCAGCTTCAATAGAAGCATTTAAAGCAAGAAGATTACTCTGGCTTGCGACATTTTGGACAATGTCAACAATTTCTTCTATTTTATTGATTTTTCCTTTGAAATCCTGGACATTCTGATTGATAGTGCTGATTTTTTCAGATGATTTATTGACAGCTTTAATACTGTCATTCATGTCTGTAGTTATATTTTGTGAAACTGATAGAATTTTGTGAGTGTTTGTGCGGATATCTCCCATTGCATCAGAAATGTTTTCAATAGAGCTTTCGAGATGCTGGCTCGAATTTTCCATGTGCTGTATTGATTTTGTCTGTGATTCGACCTGTTCCAGAGTATTCTTTATAAGAGTGTTGTCACCGATAACACCCATTGTTTCATTGAGACGCATTACAACAGGGTTATTTACTTCTGTAAAAACCTGCAGCATTTTATTGAGCTTTTCACCATATTCGGGGTTGTTAAAGTCAACAGGATTAACACCGCTGAAGTTACCTGCAATAATTTTATCAATAGTATCAAGTATCTGTACCGCATCATGGTCAGACAAAATCTCATCCTTTTTTTTTCTTTTAAACATGTAAAATCTCCCTATATATTATATTAAATTGTTCACTGAGTTACTTTGTAAACTATTATAACATGTAATTGGTAATAAAGTATTATTTTTTAAAAATTTGATAAAAGTGTCAATATTTTCTGTAATAATTACGTATTTTTTTGTTTTATTGGTTGACTTTAAAGAATCATAGGATTAAAATATCTCCGTTTGGCCTGTGTCTTGATGCAGGTGTTTAATATACAAAAAGGATGAAAGAGGAAAAAATATGCTTGACAGTGATTTGGAAATTATGAAAAAAGCGGCTTTTAACAAGGCTGATATTTGTAATAATCATTTGGGAAAATATTTTATAAGGGCGATTGTAGCAGGATTTTTCATAGTTGTTGCAACTATGCTTTCTAATGTGACAGCAGCGGTTTTGTTAAAAACATATCCGCAGTTTGGCAAACTTATAAGTTCAATATTTTTCTCAATTGCGATAATTCTCGTTGTTTTTATCGGAGGAGAACTTTTTACCGGAAATAATATGGTAATGGCGATGGGTGTGTATACAAAGACATGTAAAGTGTCAGATATGATAAAGACTTGGGTTATAAGTTATATAGGTAATTTTGTGGGTTCATTTATATTAGGCGGACTTTTTGTATGGAGTAATGCCTCACATCAGATTCTTGTTGATTATTACAGAAGTTTTATATATACAAAACTTGATGCGACACCGATGGAATTGTTTATACGTGGCGTTTTGTGTAATTTTCTTGTATGTCTTGCTGTCTATACAGGTATGAAATTAAAGAGTGAGAGCGGTAAGATGATAATGATGTTTTGTATTATTACGGCGTTTGTTCTGGCAGGGTTTGAGCACTGCGTTGCCAATATGGGAACATTTACAATAGGGTATATGCTTCTTGGTGATATTGGAACGGCAGCAGTAATAAAAAGCCAGTTTTTTGTTACACTTGGAAATATAGTTGGTGGTGCAGTTCTTCTGGCATTTCCGTTAAAGCAGATGAGTGCAGAGCACTAGAAAAAGCCGGAATTACGGAATATAAAAATAAATATCAAAATAAAAATATACAAAAGCGGATACCATACGAATAACGTATAGGTATCCGTTTTTTACGTGTATAATAAAATGAATTTACATGAAATGTGTAAAAAGCTTTAAAAGTCGCTCATAAAATGTGATAAAAACATAAAAAGTGGCTCATGAAATGTGTAAAATTATCAAAAAGTGGCTCATGAAACGTGATGAAGTGTGTACTTTTGATTGAAATGGTGCTAAAATAGGGATATGAGGAGGTGCGGTTATGTATTTAAAAAGAAAGATTGACGATTATCTTATAAAATGGAAACAAAATGACGAAAGGTTACCATTGATAATAAAAGGGGCGAGACAGATTGGAAAAACTGAATCTATAAATAATTTTGCAAAATCAAATTATAACAATGTTGTTTATATTAATTTTGTATTAGAACCTAAGTATAAAGTGATTCTGGGTGATGGATATGATGTTGAAAGCATAATAAAAAATATAACATTGTTATCACCTGAAAAAAAGTTTATAGCATATGAGACATTGATGATATTTGATGAAATACAGGATTATCCTGACATAGCAACATCTTTGAAAGCATTTAAAATTGACGGAAGATTTGATGTAATATGTAGCGGTTCACTATTAGGGGTTAATTATAAAAAAATTCACAGTAACAGTGTTGGCTACAAAACCGATTATGAAATGTTTTCAATGGATTTTGAGGAATTTCTGTGGGCAAAAGGATATGGCAGTGATGTGATTGAAGATATATTTAATCATATGAAAGAATTAAAGTCGTTTAGCGAGACACAGCTTACAGTATTTAAGAAAACATTTCTTGATTATTGTATTCTTGGAGGAATGCCAGCAGTTGTAAAACGGTATATTAAGACAAACAGTTTTTCTGACACATTGGATATACAGAATCAGATAAGACTTGATTACGAGGAGGATATAAGAAAATATGCAGAAGGGCTTGACCAGACTAAAATTGTAAGTGTTTACAGAAATGTACCTGCCCAGCTTGCAAAAGAAAATAAAAAATTCCAATACAGCATGATAAGTAAAAATGCAAGAGGACGTGAATATACAGGATGTATAGATTGGCTGAAAGATGCAGGCGTTGTCTCAATATGCTATTGCCTTAATTATCCTGAACTTCCGCTGAAAGGTAACTATGATGAAACAAAATTTAAGCTATATTATCCTGATACAGGTTTGCTTATATCAACAATGGACGAAGAGGCTCAGGATGATTTGAGAGCAAATAAAAATCTTGGAATATATAAAGGTGCACTGTATGAAAATTTTGTTGCGGAAGCTTTTATAAAACAAGGATTAGGATTATACTATTATAAGAAAGATAATTCAACATTAGAAGAGGATTTTCTTGCGAGAACAAAAAATTGTCTTGTTCCTATAGAAGTGAAATCAAATAATAACAGTTCAAAATCACTGCGTCAGCTTATAAAAAACAAAAGTTATTCTGATATTCAATTTGGTATTAAGCTTGCCGATAGTAATATAGGATACAGTGATAATGTGTACACATTTCCGTATTTTTGTGCATTTATGATTAAGAGATATTTATCCGATTTCAGCAGTTAATGAGTCAGAGTCAATACACATGTATGTGCACATTTGGTGGTGGCAGCAGATTATGAAATATTGGGAGATTATGTTATGATTAAATTTATAAAATTATTTAAGAAAGACAAAGACGAGTTCGGATATCTTACAGACGAGCCGTTTGACATAAGAAAAATCATTCCTGTTGCGGCATTGCTTGCAGTGGCAATAATTGCAGTTGTTATAGTTGTTGTGATAAATTCCGGCAAAAAGAATAAGACAGCCGGAACGGTTGATGTTGTAACAGAGACTACAACTGCACAGAGTGTGACGCAGACAGGCTGTGCTTCTGATACGGCAACACTTTCTTCTGATGAAGAAAAGCAGGAAGACCCTCAGTATGAAGCCGACATGGGAATGTCAGATGGAGGAAGCGGTGCTTCGGTCACTCTTTCGGCGGGAGGCAATGAAACGGCAGATACGACAATCGGCATAGATGTTTCTAAATATCAGGGAACTATAGACTGGGCGGAAGTAGCATCATCCGGTGTTGATTTTGCAATGATACGAGTCGGTTACAGAACACAGAAAACCGGTGTAATATATGCTGATACTAATGCAAAATATAACATGCAGCAGGCAGCAGCCAACGGAATAAAAGTCGGAGTATATTTTTTCTCATCAGCGGTAAATGAGAGTGAAGCAATTGAAGAAGCTGGCTGGGTTGCAGATTATATTGCAAATTATAATATAACTTATCCTGTGGCATTTGATTGTGAGGGCTTTGACTCGGCGGACAGCAGGCAGAATGGTATGTCTAATGATGACAGGACTAATGTTGCAGATGCATTTTTACAGGAAATATATTCAAGAGGTTACACGCCGATGTTTTATGCTTCAGCATCGCATCTTACAGGAAACAGCAGATGGAATACATCAACACTTGAAAATAATTATAAAATGTGGGTTGCACAATATCCGTCAGTTCCGTATCCGGATACATCCTCAACATCTTATTCGGGAGCATGTGCAATGTGGCAGTATACAAGTAATGGAAATGTAAGCGGAATAAGCACAAATGTTGATATAAATGTTGCATATTTCGGATACAGCCAGAGTGCGGGAACGATGAGCGGTGAGACGGCTGCGGCTGCAAGTGCAGATGTTGAAGCAAATATGAATTTTACATCGGTAAATGATACTGTTACAGCAAAAGAATATGTAAGATTAAGAAATAAACCTAGTCAGGACACTGATTCAACAATAATTGCGACATTAAATAACGGTGAGACGGTGACAAGAACAGGAATCAGTGACAGCGGCTGGTCAAGGCTTAGCTATAACGGTCAGAATGTTTATGCTGTATCGAGCTATCTTACAACCGATTTGTCCGCACCGACGCAGACAGAAACACAGCAGTTTATGACTCAGTTTATAAGCTGCGATGATGAGGTAACTCCGAAAGATGAAGTTAATCTGAGGTCGAAGCCAAGTTATACGGATTCGGATTCGATTGTTGTTGCGTCGGTTAAAAATGGAACGATTCTTACAAGGACAGGTTATAACAATGAAGTTGGCTGGTCGCGTGTTGTATACAATGGACAGACGCTTTATTGCATTACAAGTTATCTGATTGTGAAATAAAAATATTGATATTTCTGCCAAAACAGCTCGAAATATAGTATAATATTAGAATATCAGTAAAAAACAGATTGGAGATAAAAGGTATGATTAAACACGTAATTTTATGGAAATTAAAAGATGAACTTGGTAAAGAAGAAAAAGAAAGTGTCAAAAAAGGTATAAAGGAAGGACTTGAGGGACTTGCAGGCCAGATTCCGGGACTTATTGATGTTCATGTAAATATTAACGGGCTTGAGTCATCGACAGCTGATGTAATGCTTGATACAACATTTGAGAGTGTTGATGCATTAAAAGCATATGCTGTTAATCCTAAGCATGTTGCGGTTGCAGACGGTAAAGTAAGACCATATACAGCAATAAGATCATGCCTTGATTACGAAGTTTAAAAAAATGCAGATATATTTAAAACCTATAATATCAGCGTGTTATGTTTTTCCGGTTCTTGCATTGCTTTTTACAATACCATATATTTTGTATGAATATCACAAATATGGTTCTATACTTGTGTTGAGAACCGGAATTATATATACGTTTATATTTTATATGCTGACGTCATATTTTATGACAATACTGCCGCTCCCACCGCTTGATTCTGTATCACCTGACTCAGCGTGCATGCTGCTTGTGCCGTTTGATGCGGTTAAAAGAGTGATTGTAAATTCACATATTAATTTTAAAAGTCCGGCAACATATATTAATATATTCAGCTGTGCTGATTTCTGGCAGATAATATTTAATATACTTTTATTACTGCCATTTGGAGTGTATCTGAGATATTATTTCAGAAGGAAATGGTGGCAGGTGCTTATAATGTCATTTGCGTACAGCCTCTTTTTTGAGCTTACACAGTTATCTGGTCTGTATGGAATATATAGATATCCATACAGATTTTTTGAGATTGATGACCTTATATGTAATACTCTTGGTGGAATGACTGGATATTTAATCACGCCGCTTTTTGTATTTTTTATACCAAAAAGAGAAAGATTGGATGAGATGGCATACAGTCGTGGTGAGATTGTATCAGAATTCAGAAGAACTGTTGCGTGGATTATTGATATTGCATTGATAATTGCACCTGTTGTGGGCTTTTTTGTATTTAACAAAGAAATAATTATTAATATAATATATGATTCACGTTATATCATGTGCATTTCGGCGTATGTAACAATTGTGTTTACTGTTGTTACAGCTGCATCAAAAGGCCGGACTGTTGGAAAAGCACTTGTTAATATAAGGCTTGTGAATGGCACAAATGAAAATATTATGGCTGACCGCACCAATTTTAAAGAAGCCGGGATTTTCAGGTTGTTTTTCAGATACATCATATTATATATGATAGAGCTTCCTTCACTTATATATGCATATGGCTTATATAAACTGACAGAAACAGCCACCGGCTGGGAATATGTGTTTTATGGCATCGGATGCGGGATATTTATAATAATAGCGGCATATTTTGTCGTTGACCTGGTATTATGCCTTTTCAGCGATACCAGAAATATGATTTACGACAGAATCACGGGAATAACGCACATGAATATGGTAAAAAAATAAAAAAAGGAGAAATTTTGTTATGCAAAAAAAAATAAGGAAAGTTATGTCAGTTTTTATGGTATCTGCACTTCTGTTTTCAGGGTGTGGTATACATGGAACAGATAACGTTAAAAAAGAAGAGGACAACGAAAATAATAATATTGTAAAGCTTACTGTATGGAGCGAGAAAGATAATGTTGATACAACATCAAAAATGGTGGAGAGTTTTAAAGAACATTATAAAGATGAGGCACAATTTGATATTACAATTGATGTTCAGGCAGATGCTAAAGTAAGAGATGTAATGCTTACAGATGTACATAATGGTGCAGATGTTTTTTCATTTCCTGATGATCAGCTTACATCACTTGTTGCAGGTGGTGTTCTGGTTGAGATACCTGATGCTGAAAAAGTAAAATCTGCTAATATTGAAGAATCGGTGAAAGCGGCTACGTTAGATGATAAAATATATGCATATCCTATGACAGCTGATAACGGTTATTTTATGTACTATGATAAAAATTATTTTTCGGCTGATGATGTAAAGTCATTGGATAAAATGATGTCGGTAGCGGCATCATCAGGAAAGAAGTTTGCCATGGAATTTAATTCGGGGTGGTACATGTATACATTTTTTGGTAATACAGGTCTTAATTTATCAATTAATCCTGATGGCGTAACTAATAAATGTAATTGGAATTCTGAATCTGGTGATATTAAAGGAACGGATATTAAATCAGCACTTTCAGCTATAGCATCAAATCCTGGATTTGTAAGCATGCCTAATGGAGATATTGCGGCTGCAATGAAGTCAGGGGATGTTATAGCAGGTATAAGCGGTGTATGGGATGTTATGAATGTAAAAGCAATATATGGCGAAAATTATGGTGCATGTAAACTTCCGACATATACTGTTGCAGGCAAGGAAGTACAGATGTCTTCTTTTACCGGATATAAGATGATGGGGGTTAATGCATATTCAGAGAATAGGGACTGGGCATGCAGACTTGCGGACTGGATGACTAATGAAGATAATCAAAAACTGAGATTTAAAGAGCGTAATCAGGGATCGTCAAACATAAATGTGGCAGCTTCAGATGAAGTGAAAAAAGTTCCAGCAATACAAGCTGTAATTGAACAGTCTAAATATGGAACATTGCAGCGAGTTGGCAACAGTTTCTGGGATGCATGCAAGGATTTTGGCGATACGATATTGAGTGGAACTAATAATGGAATGACAGACCAGGAGATTATGGATAAACTTGTTAATGGTATTACAGCATCAACTATTAAGTGATGGCTTTTATGATATTGCATTGCTTATATTAAGATAAGCAGAATGGAGACTTTTATGGTAAATAAAAAAAGAACAAGCTTAAAGGTACTGATACTTATTCCCGTATTTATTCTTGGAATATTATCTGTGGTATCCAATATAATGGCTATTAATAATATAAGAATGGTTAATTCAAATGCATCTGATATTACGGATGATTGTATGAATAGTATATCAGAACTAGGTGAAATCCAGAGTGCAACACAGTCAATACATAAGCTGGGGTTGTCTCATATTATTGCAACTGACCTTAATACAATGATTTCTGTAGTGGAAAATATAAGGAAGGAACAGTCAGAACTTGAAAATAATCTTGAAGATTATAAGAAGTATGTCAGTGATTCTGATCAGGAAGTTTATAATTCACTTGTACAGAATTATGAAATTATGAAAAAAGAGCTTGGAAGTATTATGGCATATAGTGCACTTGGTAAGAAAGAAGAGGCATATGCATTGGCAAACGGAGTAGTAAGCGATAGCAGCAGTGCAATACAGGAAAATATAAATGTATTAAAAGAACATGCTAATTCTACAGCTTCAACTGCAAGAGAAAGACTTTCGGCAGTATATACAGGTTCTCTTATATGTAGTATTGTTATTATTGCAATAAGTATATTGTTACTGCTTACAGCATTGTATTGTGTTATGAAATATATTATAAAACCGATACTTGCAACGAATAAAGATATTAGGGAAATTATAAGTGGAATAGATAATGGAGAAGGTGATCTTACTAAGAGAGTTACAATACTGTCTAATGATGAGATTGCTGATCTCGGTAATGGAATTAATATTTTTATGGAAAAACTTCAGGGAATACTTAAACTGATTATTGAGAATACAAACCTGATGGAAGGCGTTGTAGAGGCCGTAGATAAAAGTGTGGCTGCCTCTAATGATAGTGCTTCTGATTTATCAGCAATGACAGAAGAATTATCTGCAACTATGCAGGATGTAGGACAATCAGTTAATGTTATTAATGACAGTGCGAATAATGTACGTGAAGACGTTGATATAATAGCATCAAAGTCAAATGAAATTAATACATTTTCTAAGCAGATGAAAGAAGATGCTGATAATATGGAAAGTAATGCCAGAAACAATATGGAACAGACAAGTGAAAAGGTTGGTGAGATACTGGAAGTACTAAATAATGCGATTGAAGACAGCAAAAGTGTTGACCAGGTTAATAATCTGACTAATGATATTTTAAGTATATCAAGCCAGACCAATCTTCTTGCATTGAATGCATCGATTGAGGCAGCGAGGGCTGGAGAAGCAGGAAAAGGATTTGCGGTTGTTGCAGAAGAGATACGCCAGCTTGCAGATTCAAGCAGAGAAACAGCAAACAGAATACAGCAGATAAATTCGGTTGTAGTTAAAGCAGTATCTAATTTATCAGATAACGCTAACAATCTTGTTAAATATATGCAGCAGACGATACTCCCTGAATTTGAAAGGTTTGTTGATAGTGGTGCTTCATATAAAAATAATGCATCATATATTGAGGATGCTATGAATGAGTTTGTATTAAAAACTGACGCTTTAAAGAAAAACATTGATGAGATAGCAGGTTCTATTAACACTATTACGGCTGCGGTTGATGAAGGTGCGGAGGGTGTCAACAGCACGGCAGAAAATACACAGAACCTTGTTGAAGATATAGTTAATATCAGTAGCAAAATGAAAGAAAATAAGGCTATAGCAAAGACACTTCAAGAAAGTACAGATATATTTGCTATTTTTTAAATTGCTGTTTTTTAAATGAAAAAGCATGTTTAAAAACTGGGTAAAATATGTTATCATTATGTAAATTATTTTTAACAGGGAGAAAAACTAATGAACGAGAAAAATCAAGAAGCTGTTCGTGATGCACGACAGCTCGGAATTCCGAAAATGCTGATTCTTGGAATACAGCATATGTTTGCCATGTTTGGAGCTACGATTCTGGTACCTATTCTTGTAGCAGGATATTTTCAGAATTCATGTGGCGAACCAATAACAAGAGGTCTTACAGTATCTGTTACACTGTTTTGTGCCGGTATTGGAACATTAATTTTCCATGTCTGCTCAAAATTTAAAGTTCCTGCATTTCTTGGCTCATCATTCGCATTTCTTGGTGGATTTTATACAGTAGCCAATCTCAATACAGGAGTTTATGCCGATATGGGTGCTAACGAGAAAGCTGCATATGCATGTGGCGGTATCGTTGTAGCAGGTCTGTTATATCTTGTTATAGCTTTAATTTTTAAGCTTGTCGGTGTGAACAGAGTTATGAGATTCCTTCCACCGGTAGTTACAGGACCAATTATTATTTGTATTGGTCTTTCACTTGCTTCATCAGCAATATCTAATGCTTCAACTAACTGGTTTCTTGCCGTAGTTGCACTTGCCGTAATAATAATATTTAATATCTGGGGCAAGGGAATGTTTAAGATTATTCCTATTCTTATGGGTGTAATCATTTCATATGCTTTTGCATTGATTCTTAATGCATTTGGAGTTACAAATCCTGATGGTTCAGCAATACTTAATTTTGCATCTGTTTCATCAGCAAGCTGGATTGGTTTTCCAAAATTCCAGATTTGCAAGTTTGATATTACAGCAATTCTTGTAATGGCACCTATCGCTATTGCAACAATGATGGAACATGTTGGAGATATGTCAGCTATATCAGCTACTGTTGATGAGAATTTTATAGCAGATCCGGGCCTTCACAGAACAATAATGGGTGATGGACTTGCTACAGCGTTTGCAGGTCTTATTGGTGGACCGGCTAATACTACATATGGTGAAAATACAGGTGTTCTTGAACTTTCAAAGGTATATGACCCAAGAGTAATAAGAATTGCTGCAGGCCTCGCAGTGATACTTTCATTTATACCTAAGTTTTCAGAGATTATTTCAACAATGCCGGCAGCCATAATCGGTGGTGTATCATTTATGCTTTATGGTATGATTTCAGCTATTGGTGTAAGAAATGTTGTTGAAAATAAGGTAGACCTTACAAAGTCACGTAACCTTATAATTGCCGGTGTAATCTTTGTATGTGGTCTTGGTTTTTCAAATGGACTTACATTCACAATAGCTGGAACTCATATTACACTCACAGCACTTGCTATCGCAGCTATTGCAGGTATTATCCTTAATGCTGTTTTACCGGGTAATGATTATAGGTTTGGTGTAAATCCAAGCGGAGACCAAAGCCGTGGTGTATATGTAAGCAACACAGATGATGAAAAATAGTTAAAAAGCAAATAATACATCTATATAGATGGAAAAACAGAGGTTAAGTTATGATTAATTTTAAAGAAGAAAAAAATATTACAATTTTTGAACATCCGTTGATTCAGCACAAAATTTCAATTTTGAGAGATAAGGAAACAGGAACTAATGAATTCAGAAAGCTTGTAGAAGAGATTGCTATGCTTGAAGGTTTTGAGGCAATGGGAGATCTTGAACTTGAAGATGTAGAGATTGAAACTCCAATTGAAAAATGCATGACTCCTATGATTTCTGGACGTAAACTTGCGGTTGTTCCGATTCTTAGAGCTGGTCTTGGTATGGTTTCAGGTATTCTTGCCCTTGTACCGACTGCAAAAGTAGGTCATATCGGTATGTATAGAGATGAGGAAACTCATGAACCACATGAATATTATTGCAAACTTCCAAGCCCTATTGAAGAAAGGCTTATTATTGTAACAGACCCAATGCTTGCAACAGGCGGCTCAGCAGTAGATGCAATTGATCAGATTAAAAAGCATGGTGGCAAGAAAATTAAATTTATGTGTATTATAGCTGCACCGGAAGGTCTTGAGAAGCTTCATAAGGCTCATCCTGATGTTCAGATTTATGTAGGACATCTGGACAGACAGCTCAATGAAAATGCATATATATGTCCGGGTCTTGGCGATGCTGGAGACAGAATTTTTGGTACAAAATAATAATAGACTTGTTTTCTAAATAAAAAAAATGGTTTTATGCCGGAAATCTTTATTGAAAATTAATATTGATTTCCGGCTTTTTTATGTTATCATTATTAATATGAAATATATTAGACGTGTAAAATTTGGTAGGTAATGCATATGGATAAATCATTGAGTATTGATACAGGGCATCATGAAAAGCTATATCAGGAAAGAATGAACTTTCTGCTGACGGGAGAAAAGGATAGGGTTTGTTCTATATATATAGATGTTACGGATGATAAGATGCTTGCTCTTATAACACGTAAGCATAAGTATAATGACAATGAATTAAATAATATTTCTGTGAGATGCTGGCTTGATAAATACATATATCCTAATATTTCTGATGGATATAATCTGGAAGAGTTTAAGAACGGTTTCACCAGAAAAGCTCTGTTGGAAGACTTTGAAAAAGGTGAACGTAATATACAATTTTATCATAGTTATTATGGTGAAAATGGCAATTTGAAATTATACAAAGTGCGTGTCAGTCTTATAAAAAATCCGTACAACGGTCATATTGAAGCATATGCGGTCTGGAAAGACAGAACATTAAAATATATTGACAAAGAGATAAGTAAAATTCTGTATAACAATGATTATATAGGAATCGGAATTATAGACAGTTGTAAAGGAAATCTGTATATGCGTGCTGCTCACTTTGAGGGCATGGAATTTGAAGAACAGAAGTCATATGTATATGATGATATAGTAAAGCAGATGAGTGAGATAAGAATTGCCAATGAAAGTAAAGAGCAGTTCTTAAAATGTACGGCACTTGATTACCTTAATGATAACATGAATATAGCTGGAGTGTATTCATTTAATGTTTATAATATAAAAAATAAAGTTGAAAGATACAGCTATCATTGGTTTGATAAGAAAAAAGGTATTATTCTTGTTGTTGTTGAAGATATGACAAAAGAACTCGAGACTGATAGTGTTACGGGTGCATTAAACCGTGAAGGATTTGTTCATAAAGCAGAAAATATAATTAAAAATAATCCTGACAAAGATTTTGCACTTTTATATTTTAATATCCAGAAGTTTAAGGCGATTAATGATTTATATGGTTATGCAGCAGGAGATACGGTGTTACATCAGGCTGTTAATACTTTACAGACTTCATTTTTGAAACCGCTTGCAATATCAAGGATAGAAGCAGACCGATTTGTTGTGCTGGTTGATAAGAACAATCTGGATTTTGAAAAGCTCACATTAATACTTCATCGTGTTTATGATAAAGATGGGATGAAAGTAGATATATATGTAAGATGTGGCATTTATTATATACCGAAAGACACGGATTTGAGTGTTTCTGATATGTGTGACAGGGCAAAGCTTGCAAAATTATATATACCTAATCAGTATGTACAGCCGTATGCTATATTTAATGAAGACATGAAATATGATTATGAGCAAAGAAGTCTTGCTCTGATTCAGCTGGATGATGCTATAAAAAATAGTGAGATAAAAGTGTTTTATCAGCCTATATATGATGCAAAAACGAAGCAGATATCATCGGCGGAAGCTCTTGTGCGCTGGGTTTCACCAAAAGGCGTAATACTACCGGGTAAATTTATTCCTGCACTTGAAGAAAGCGGGCACATAACAAAGCTTGATACATATGTACATAAAAGTGTCCGTAGATTTATGGAAAATAGATATAAAAACGGAAAAAAGATTGTTCGTGTCGCAGTCAATTTATCAAGAATGGACCTGATGGATGATGAAATCATGGATTTGATTATTGATGATGTAAAAGATGAACACTATTCAAAACAGATGGTTAATTATGAAGTAACTGAGTCGGCATATGCAGATGTTTCCGGTAAAGGTACCAATTTTCTTATGCAGCTTCACGATAACGGTGTAAAGCTTCTTATTGATGATTTCGGAAGTGGTATGTCATCATTCAGCACATTAAGAGATTACGATTTTGATATAATAAAGCTTGATATGGGGTTTGTGCAAAAACTTGGTGAAAATAAAAAATATAATAATATAGTAATGTCAATTATTGAGCTCGCACACAGACTTGATATGAAAGTGGTCGCAGAAGGAGTGGAGACAAAAGAGCAGGCAGACTGTCTTAAAGAATATGGATGCGATTATCTTCAGGGATTTTATTTTTCAAAACCGCTGCCTGAAGAAGAATTCGCAAAACTTCTTGATTAATAATAATTATATTTGATATGATAATTTTAATGAGTAAAATACATATGTCAGATGAGTAGTATAATTTATCATTTGACATATGTATATTTTTTTGTTTATAATGCCAATAGTTAGTTGTAGCTAATACAACTTAGATATGCATAACAATATTATAAATGAAAGGTATTATAATTATAAATGAAAAATATTATAAAAAATCCAATTAAAATTCTTTGGCTTGCAGCGGCATTTATCTCAATGGCACTTGGTGCGATTGGTGTTATTCTGCCGGTATTGCCAACTACGCCATTTCTTTTACTTTCTTCCTTTTGTTTTGCAAAAGGGTCAGAGCGTTTTCATAAGTGGTTTACAAAAACAAAGCTTTATAAAAAGCATTTGGATAGTTTTGTGAAAAATCGTGCAATGACGCTTAAAACAAAGTTTTGTATATTGATACCTGCATCATGTATGCTTGTTCTTGCAATGATTGCAATGTCGAACATATATGGAAGAGTGTTTATCATATTTCTTATAATATTCAAATATGTATATTTCTTTACAAAGATACAGACAATACCATCTCCAGCAAAAATAGAAACCGAATAGGGCAGAAAAGATTATTTCGTATCAACAGTTTCGTATGTACAGACATTTTCATAAAGTTCGACGCCGATAATTTCAAGTGCTGTGTGAGATACTGCTTCTTTAATTTTGTCAAGTGCAGCTGCAAGAGCCTTTTTTCCGCCGATTATAAGAACCGTTCTGCCAAATTTGAAATTTTTTTAAAATTGTGTATTTTTGAGCAATTTTATCTATATTTTTTGAAAATGTAATATATTACAAAAATTTTATTGTTTTCTATTGTAAAAATAAACATGTGTATGATATTATCAAACTAAATTATATATTGTTTTAGTGAATGATAATTGAATATGAGGTGATGCGAATGAAAAAAATTAAATCATTTTTTAAAATATTGTGCATGTTTGTTTTATGTGCTTCGTTTACAGGCTGCGGTGTGAACGGCAATGTCGATGATTATGCGGTTAATACGGGCTACGGGGATTCTGATACGGTAAAAAGCTCTTCGGGAGTATCAAAGGACAGCATAAAGGTTGGGGTAATTCATTTGTCTGATCCCGCCGATGGCAGCGGATATACATATACTCATGATATTGGGATTATGGGTATGCAGCAGAATCTCGGATTGTCGGACAGTCAGATTATAAGAAAGATTAATGTTAATGATTCGGACAAGGAGGCTACGAGAAAAGCGATAAAAGAATGTATTGACGAAGGCTGTAACATAATATTTTCAACAAGCTGGGGCTATATGGAGACAACGGCACAGATGGCAGAAGAATATCCTGATGTTTATTTTTCTCACGGAACGGGTTACATGAGCAATGGAAAGAATTTTAACAATTATTTCGGAAGAATATATCAGCCGAGATATCTTAGCGGAATAGTTGCAGGAATGAATACAAAGACGAATAAAATAGGTTATGTTGCCGCAATGGGTTCGGAAAATTCAGAGGTTACGGGTGGAATTGATGCTTTTGCTTTGGGAGTTTATTCTGTGAATCCTTCAGCTCAGATATATGTAAAGGTGACAAACAGTTGGTATGACCCAGCAGCTGAGAAAGCTGCGGCATCTACGCTTCTTAACATGAACTGCGATGTTATAGCACAGCATTGTGATACCACATATCCGCAGCTTCTTGCACAGCAGAAAAATGTATATAGTATAGGATACAATTCCGATATGAGTAAAGATGCACCCGATGCCTGCCTTTGCAGCGTTATATGGAACTGGAGTGCATATTATACGGCGGCTGTACAGAGTGTTATTGACGGAACGTGGGACGGAAGCAATTATTACGGCGGTATGAATGAAAATATTGTCGGCATAACACAGCTTGCTGATTTCTGCAAATCGGGAACACAGCAAAAGGTTGATGAGGCAAAGAAGGATATTATATCGGGAAAACTCGGAATATTTGACGGAGTTATAGAGACCAATACGGGAACGACAGTCGGAGAGAGCGGAAAAACACTCAAAGATTCGGATATTACGGGAAATATTAACTGGTATTTCAAAACTGTGACATTAGTACAGTAAGAGAATAATGGGAGGAATATAGCATGAATCTTAAAAAGAAAATATTGGCGGTTACAATCATTCCTGTACTTGTTTTGGGTATAGTTTCCATAATCCTTACTGTAACTATGGTAAAAAGTTCTGTTATGGAACAGGTTGAGGAAGCTTTAAAAGGAACCGCATCGTCTACTTTGGCGGCATATGACCAAAATGCGGGAGATTACATTGTAACCACAAGCGGAGATATATGGAAAGGAAGTTACAATGTATCCAAGTCGGAAAATCTAGTTGACAGAATAAAAGAAAATACAGGTATGGACGTTACATTTTTCTACGGAACAAAAAGAGTGATGACATCGGCACTTGACGCAAATGGGGAAAGAATTCTTGGTTCGCCTGCGGGAGATGTCATAACGCAGAAGGTGTTAAATGATGGAGAAGAATATTTTACAAGCCGTGTTTCGCTGGATGGAGTTATGAATTATGGCTATTATATGCCTGTATATCAGAACGGAAGCAATGATGAGATAATCGGAATGGTGTTTGTCGGAACAAACAAGGCGGACAAGGACGCTGTTTTAAACAGAATTATTGCAATGATATGCACCGCTGTTGTCATTGTTATGGCTATATGTATCGGCATAAGCATGAAGATTGCATATTCTATAAGTTCAGATATAAAGAGAAGTGTAGGAATCGTGGAACAGGTTGCGGGAGGCAGTCTTAATATAGACGTTGACAAAAAGCTGTTAAACCGCAAAGATGAAATAGGTGATTTGGCACGAGGCACAGTATCGCTTAGCAATGCGATGAACTCGGTAATTAACGAAATATCGAGTAATTCAAAGCTTTTGCTTGAAACTTCTGGTGTTCTCGGCGAGGCGGCGGACAATACCGACAAGACAATGAATGAAGTAAGTGCAACCGTTAATCAGATGGTTGAAAATTCATCAATACAGTCAGCCAATTCCAAAGCTGCGTTTGACCATATGAAGATTATGGAAAACAACATCAGCGAGACTACATCAGAGGCGGCTCTTCTTAACGAATCAGCCGTGTCTATGCAGAAGTCAGGAACAAAGGTTTCTGAGACGCTTTTTAAATTGTGCAATATCAATGATAATGTAAAAGATATAATTGAAGAAGTAAAAGAGCAGACAAATCGCACAAATGAGTCTGTAAACAAAATTAATTCGGCAATCTCATTTATTTCGGCGGTTGCTGAAGAGACTAATCTTTTGAGCCTTAATGCGTCTATAGAGGCGGCAAGAGCAGGTGAAGCCGGAAAAGGCTTTGCTGTTGTTGCACAGCAGATAAAGAAGCTCGCGGAGCAGTCTAATGATTCAAGTAAGCAGATTGACGATATAACAAAGGTTCTTATGCAGGATTCGTATAAATCTGTCGAGATTATGCAGAAAATGCAGGATATAGTTATAAGTCAGAGCGAAAGCATGGAAGAGACCCGTATTATTGTGGGACAGGTTCTTAATGATATACGCAGTTCAAAGGACAGCATAGAATTAATAATGAACAGTACGGTTAAACTTGAAGGTTCAAGAAATAAGGTGTCTGGTGCCGTTGAAGAACTTGCAGAAATTGCGGGACAAAATATGGAAAGCACTCAGAGAACATTTGAGGAGACGCAGAAGGTTACAGATACGTTCAAGGAAGTGTATTCAGGAGCCGTCAAGCTTAGGGAGATTGCTGACAAGCTGGCTGAGAGTGTGTCATATTTTAAGATGTAATAAAAACTGCTTACAGTTCATAAGGCAGATTATTATAGTGATACGTTATTATATTGAAATTAAAACTTTAAATTAATAATATTAAAAATTAATATAAGATATGTTGCATTTTCTCATATCAGGTGTTAGTATAATTAACTGCTGCGTAGATTTGGCGTGATTTAAAGGCCGGATTACGTGCAAAAACTAAAGTTAATTATACCTGATATGAGGAAATTTTTTATGAGTGGAATAAAAACAGAAAATACGTCCTGTGGAATGGATATGACAAGCGGTTCTTTGTGGAAAAAGATAGTTCTTTTCAGTATACCGCTTATGATGTCGCAGGTTCTTGAGGTTCTTTTTAATATGTCCGATGTGGCAGTTGTCGGTAAATTTGCAAGCTATGAGGCACTTGGGGCGGTTGGTTCGACTACAATTTTAGTGACGCTTTTTACAGGATTTCTTATAGGAATGGGTTGTGGTGTCAATGTAATAGTGGCAAGGCAGCTTGGTGCAAGACAGCACAAAGATTTGAAAGATACAATTCAAACAGCATTTATTCTGTGCCTGATTGTTGGAATTATTGTAAGCATTATATGTATTTCATGTGCACATTTATTGCTGAATCTATTAAATACAAAAGAAGAACTTATAGACGGTGCGATGCTTTATTTCAGAATATATGCACTTGGTATGCCTGCCATGGCAGTATACAACTTCGGTAATGCTGTTATGAGTGCCGGAGGAGATACAAAGCGTCCGTTACTCTATCTTTTTATAGCAGGAATAGTAAATGTATGCCTTAATCTTATATTTGTTATCGGATTTCGTCTGGCAGAACAGGGTGTAGCAATGGCTAGTATTATTTCGCAGTATATTTCAGCTACACTTATTATGACTAATCTTTTGCGAAGAAATGATGTGTGCAAGCTTCGTCTTTCGCAGGTAAGAATAAACAAGAATGCAGCGAAAGCGATTCTTATGCTTGGAATCCCGGCAGGAATCCAGAACGCAATATTTGCGATTGCAAACCTTTTTATCCAGAAAGGTGTGAATTCATTTGATTCTGTTATGGTTTCGGGCAATTCCGCAGCTGCCAATTTTGATGCACTTATATATAATGTAATGTCAGCGTTTTATACAGCGTGTTCAAGTTTTATGGGGCAGAACATGGGTGCTGGAAATAAAAAGAGAATGCTTCACAGCTATTTTATAAGCATTGTATATTCATTTTGTGCGGCAGGAATTCTTGGAACTGTACTTTTTGTGTTTGGACGCCAGTTGTTGTCGTTGTTTACTAGTGAGCCGGCTGTTATAGACGCCGGGATGGCAAGAATAAAGATTATGGCTTTTTCGTATGCGGTATCTGCATTTATGGATGCATCAATTGCTGCATCGAGGGGTATAGGAAAGAGTGTTGGACCTACAATTATTGTTATAAGCGGTTCGTGTGTATTCAGGGTTGCATGGGTATATACAATATTTGCATATTTTCACTCTATACCTTCATTGTATCTTGTCTATGTATTTTCGTGGACAATTACAGCTATAGCAGAAATAGCATATTTTGCATACAGTTTCAAACATTTGAATGTAAGAGGAAGATATTAGTAAAAATCCGACACAGGTATTTGTAAAAAATTAACAAAAAAATATAATAATCGGTAAAATTCATTGACATATTTATGATATAAGTATATTATTTATACATACTTTAATAAAACACATACGCAAAAGTCTTTTCTTATGGGTATTTTTAGTTATTAGTTCACTGCGTGTTTTATTAATGGTAAGCGTGATAATGAAAGGAAGTGTGTGGTAAAAAATATAATTTAGTAAAATGTTCGGAGGGTTTTATGCGATTTAACAAATTATTTAGAAAGGTATTTGCGGCAGTTTCTGCGGTTACTTTGATTGTATCGGGGATGCCTGTAGGATTAGGTGTTACGGCATTTGCAGCAGATACACAGACACGAAAAATTACGTATTCGTTTTCAGCGAATTCAAGTAAGAAAGCACCTGCAGCAGGGGAAATTCTTGATGGAACAGCCGGAGAGTCCGGCGGCATTTTGTATGTGTCACAGGATGCGGGAAACAGTGGCGTTACATATGATAGTGACAAACTTCGTTTCAGACAGGGAAGCGTATTATATCTCCCGGTAAAAGATGACACAACAAAAGTAAAATATGAGCAGTTATGTTCAAATGCTGCAACTGACAGACCTGTATATATCGGCAGTGCTGACAGCGGATATTCTGTTCAGATGAAGACAACAACACAGTCTGTAACAGTGGATGATATTACGGGTTATATTGTTGAAAAAGAAGGGCAGAAGTATCTTCCTGTTATATCAGGCGGAGATGTTAAGATCAGAACAATGGCTTTGACAGAATATAATCCGATTATAAATGTCACAGTTACAGGTACAGTGGCAAATGCAGCAGAAAATGGAATTACAGAGATTAAGTTTGACAGTCTTACAGACAGTTCTGCAAAGACGGTTACTGCACAGGTTGACAGCAACGGCAAGTATTCCGTTGTATTAAAGAGAGTAAACGGCAGTGCCAAGTACGAAGTATCAATAAGTGCTGTAGGATTTAAGATTAATGATACCGATAACGGCAATATTCTCGAACTTACAGGTGAAAATGCTACGGCTGTTAAAGACTTTGAAGCAGTTGCCGATGCAGTTGCAACAGTTTCAGGAAGTATTATGGGAATTCCGGCAGATGCTGTAAAAGGAACAGTTTCAGTTAAATTTGTACCTGATAATTCAAAGCTTTCAACGATTGCTGTTGATGTAAAAGCACAGACAGACGGTTCTTACAGTTTTTCAAATGTAAGTATTAATTCGAGCTCAAATTATTCAGTAGTATTAGGCGGCGTTGACGATTATGAAGTTACAGAAAAGTTAAACAAGGCAGCAGGAGATTATACAGATGTACAAATCGCTGCAACACAGAGAGTAAAGGTTAATGTTTCAGGTAAGTTCGTAACCTCAGATGACAAAGCTTCAGATGTTACAAAGATTACATTTACAAACAAATCTGACAGTAACTATTCTTATTCATTTGATGTAACAGGTGACGGATACAAAGCACAGTTAAGAGCAGGCGAGTACGATACATCAGTTGTATCTGAAAAGTATACTGCATATGACCATGTAAGTGTCGGCAGTTCAGATGTTTTGAATGATGTTTATCTTGAAACAGAAGCAGATACATCACCTGTTAAATATCAATCTGAAGTAAAAGTGGGTAAGGGCCAGCAGTTTGAGACTATAACAGATGCAGTTAAGTATATAGGCAGAATGGCAAGAACAACAGAGAGAGTAACAATTACTCTTACAGATGCTTTATACAGAGAGCAGGTTATGGTTGATACTCCTTATGTTACTATTTCAAGTGAAGCAGGCTCAACAATAACATGGTATTACGGTTCGGGTTATACTTATTACAGTGCAGATATGAATGGTTATTACAGTGAAGCAAGAGCTGTTGATAAGTATGAAAAAGGCGTTGCAATTGGAATGGGAACAGGCCACTGGGGAGCAACAGTTAATGTACTTCCTACAGCTACAGCTTTCCGTTCAGAAGGTGTTATATATGAAAGTTCATTTAACAGATATATGACAACAGAAGAAGTTGAGGATGGCGTAGGCAAAGGTGGAGATAACTCTAAGGTTGACCGTTCTAAAGCAACAGATGCCGATATCAAACTTTATAAAAATAAGGAAAGAGCTTGTGTTATTTTCATTGAAGCAGACCAGAGCGAATTCAAGGACTGCCAGTTCTTAAGCTCACAGGATACAATGTTTACAGGAAATAATACAGAGCATACATATTTTAAGAATTGTGTCATCGAAGGTACAACAGATTATATCTGCGGTGACGGTAGTGCGGTATTCGATGGCTGTACATTAAGCATGTATGGATATGGTGACAAAGCGGCTTCAGGAAGTATCATTGTTGCGTCAAAGGCACTTTCACAGTTAGGTTATCTTTTCAACAACTGTAAAGTTGTAAAGACTTCTTATCCGGGAATTAACAAAGGTATAACAAAGACATATTTTGCAAGACCATGGAGAGCAGATTCAAAGGTTGTATTTTTAAATACAGAAGTTGAAGATGCTAATACTATCGCTCCTGCAGGATTTACTTCAATGAGTAATGTAACACCTGCAAAGGCTAAGTATTATGAATATAATACACATCTTGCAGACGGAACAAAGGTAAGCACTTCAAGCAGAGCTGCAGGCGTTAATAAGATGACTGATGAAGAAGCATCAGCAGTAAAACTTGAAGATTACTTTGAGGGTTGGACACCTACATACTATACATCAGGAGATGTTAAGCCGGAACCGGTTGCTGCAGACTACACAGCAGTAGATGAAGCTATCAAAGCTGCGGAAGCTCTCAACAAAGATGATTATGAGGATTTCTCAGCAGTAACAAAAGCAATCGAAGCGGTAGACAGAACACTTACGTCAGAAGACCAGGCAAAGGTAGATGCAATGGCAAAGGCAATAACAGATGCAATTAATGGTCTTGTTAAAAAGCAGCCTGTTGTTGAACCTGATGATCCGGGTAAGACAGACATCAAAGTTGACATTGATAGAAATGAAGATGCTGCTGATTTCAAGGATATTGCATCAGTAGGTGACGTAAAGGTTAAAGATGAAGAAGGCAAAGACCTTACAGTAAGTGAAATTAAGTTAAATGTTGAGAAAGCAGCAGCTTCAATATCTGAAAAGATTGATGCGGCTATTGCTGACAAGAATATCAATGGATTCGATTCAAAGAATGCGGATTATTATGATATTTCACTTAAAACAACAGACGGAAAAGTTGTTAAGCTTTCAAACGGTAAGATTAAGATTACTATGTCATACAAGAAAGGAATCAATGCAGCAGATTACAATCTGTATGTATTCCATATGAATAACAACGGAGTTCTTGAAAGTGTAGCAGTTACAGCGGATGAAAATGGTTTCTCATTCGAGGCAGAGTCATTCAGCCCATATGCTGTAGTATACGCAGTAAAGGATTCGGGAAGCGATATAACACCGTCAACACCTGAAAATCCAGGAAATGATGAGACACCGGGTACAACAGAGACACCGGGTACACCAGGTACAACAGAGACACCGGATTCATCAGTTTCAACAGGTGACAGCTTAGGTATGTTCATGTATATGATAATTCTTGCTGCTGCATTGGCAGGAATGGCAGGAGTAGTCGTAAACGACAGAAAAAGAGCAAAATAAAAACTGTTTGTAAAAACAGGTAATAAAAATTAAAATTCCATAACAGGGTAAACACCCCCTCACGATATTGAATCTGCGAAAGCAGACAGATGTCGGGAGAGGGTGTTTTTGTTTTTCTTGGGGGACAAATTGGTATAAAAAAAGGGCTGCCATACGCAGCCGCTGTCATTTGGTTTAAAAATTTATTTTAACCTGCTATGTTATTTTGAATGGTAATAACAATAGTATAATAATATTTATTATTATAAATGTCAATAGTAAATAACATAATTCCTAAAATTATAAAATGACAAATGTCAAACAATAACTTAAAAGAGAATATACATGATTCAAACTGAAATGTCAAATCGATATAAAAAATAATGTCATTTTATATGGGTAAAAATATTGACAATATATGTTTGATAGAATAATATATAGAATATAAAAATGTAATATTATAAATTAAATTTTAGTCATATAAAACATAGGAAGGAATGAGAATGGAATTTTTAAAACAAAATATCTTAGAACTTGGAAAATATTTTCAGACTAATTGTATTGAGATTGATAAATCTACATATTTTACAGTTATTATTGGACAGATAACTATTTATGGTATTTTAGTAACATTTTATCAATTTGTTGTTTCGTATAATGGTAATAACGAATTAGTAAAAAAATATTTAGGAGTTAATGTAGTTGAATATTACGTGAAAAAGAAAGTGGTAGTTTTTGATAAATTTATCTCAAAAAGAATTTTTTCTTTTCTTTTTATTTTGGAAATATTATATAAACCAGTTTCGGTTTTACTGGGTAATAAAATAGATAAATGTATATATTATATGTTGAATTCCATTTGGTATACCATTTCGGTTTTGTATTTTATTGTGTTTACAATTATGCTAAAAGAATTTATAAGTTGTACTTTAACAATAAAAAATTTTTCAAATATAAATCAAAATATATGCTTAAAAAAAGATATTGATAATTTGAGATTTAAAAACTCAATAAAAGATAAGATATATATGGAGAATATTGAGTTATTGATTCGAAAATTTGAATGTTTATTTATATATATAAAAGAAGATAACAATGATACGATTGAAATTTATTATGATGTGATAAAAACGATGTTAGATAACTATGTTGATAATAAAAAGAATGGAAGTACATTGTTTTATAAATATACGTATAGAGTAATAAAAAAAGATAGAAGAGATTGGATTATAGATAGTAATAAAGAAATATACTTGCTGAATGAAATTTTAAATAATAAACGTATTTTGGAAAGTAAAAAAATTTTAATTTGTATTTATAATATTTACATTTCTTTGATTGACCTAAATTTAAAATATGCAGAAATAGATGATTACAAATACATACAAGATGATAATTATTTTAATGAATATAATAATGAAAATATACTTGATGTTAGTGAATGGAAAAATTTTTTATACAATATTTATATAAATTCTGATGATAATATAAAAAAATATATAATAAAACGTTTATTTAGGAATATTAATAATAGCAATAAACTTTATCAACAATATTATAATCGGTGTATATATGAATTGGTAAGATACGAAATAAATAATATATTCAATGGAAGAAGACAAGAAAAATCTTTTTTAGATGTGTTTGGTGATATTATAGGACAAGAAAAAGTTAATTATTATTGTGCTAAAATAATTGGAAATAATTTACTTCAATATAATAAGATTAATATAATTAAAGATGTTAATTATTTAAGTGAGTTGAACTGTACATATTTATTTGCATATATAATGTTATATTATTCCCTTTATAAAAATAGGTATAATCAAATGTATTTAGACATAAATATTTTGAAAATATTATGGAGACACCATGGTGATTTTAAAGACAAAAATAATATTATAAAACAACTAAAAGATTCAAATATTGGTCATAGAATAGATGATAATATATATAATAGATTCATTGAATATATGTATGAAAAAAATGAAAAAATGATATTTGCTAAGAGTAGAAATGAAAGCACCTTAGATATGTTTTGTATATGGACAATGAAAATATGTGTTATTAATAATGAGATTCCCATGTACTCTTTATATAAATTGGAAGATTATAAAAAATATGAACACGAAATTATAAAATTAATAAATGAAATTTCGAAACATAATGAATTGTTAGAAAATAATAACATTAAGCAATGGATATATAATGTTAGATATAATTTTTTTAATAGAGAAAAGGAAATTCCTCAAAATTTATTAATTGAATTAAGAACTTTATTACTTTCAAATATTAACATTGATGCTGTTTTGAAAAAAATAAATGATACAAATATTTTGTATTATAATGACTTTGGAAAATATTTGTTGGTTAAAATTGATGATATACCGTCTCAAATAAAGCAACAGGACAGGATTAAAGAAACAATTAAAAAAGCATTTACTATGAGTAATATGGATATAGAAACATTTTTAAACGAATTAGTAAAAGAAAGTGAAATATGTGGATGCGAAATTGATTATTATCAAAAAGAGATAATGCGTTCATTTTTATTAAATGTAGATTAGTATTAATGTGGAGGTAAAATTAATGAGTTTTAACAGAAAGTGCAGTGCTAATTATTGTTTAGGTCTTGACGTTGGAACGGCAAGTGTGGGGTATTGTGTTATAGATGAAAATGGGAAATTGTTTAAAATTAACCGAAAAGGTGATACCGGAAATAATAAAAGGAACAGTTTATGGGGAGTACGGACATTCAAGTCAGGTGAGACTGCAAAAGGATGCCGTATAAACAGAAGTGCTAGACGAAGATATTCAAGAACACATACACGAATTTTAGAGTTAAGAAAAATAATGTCAGATATGGTATGCAAAGTTGATGAAAATTTCTTTGCAAGATTGGATGAATCATTTTTGTGGAAAGAGGATAAAAGTGATAAGGCAAAATCTGATTATATATTATTTGCAGACAAGGATTATACAGATAAAGAATATTACAAGAAATATCAAACTATATATCATTTAAGAAAACATTTATTAGAGACAACAGAAAAAGCTGATGCAAGATTTATATATCTTGCATTGCATCACATGCTCAAGTATAGAGGAAACTTCTTATATGAAGGCCAAAAATTTACGGAACTTGATGATTTTAAAATCATTTATGAACAGTTTGTAACTTCATTAAAGGAATATTTAGAGATAGAGTGTAATTATGATGAGATTTCTTGTGAGGAAATTGAAAAAAAATTAAAAGAAAAAAAATCTAAAAAAGAAAAAAATGATGAAGTATCAGAAATATTAAAAAAACTTGGATTAAATAAAAAGTATGCGGGAGCAGTAGCAAATGCGATTATAGGATATAAATTCAATGTTGCAGCAATTATGAATGATAAGAATTTGTGTGATGAAAATGGTAAAGAGATGAGTGTTAGTTTTGCATCAGCAGATTATGAAGAGGAAGAACAAAAATTATCAGATGAACTTGGTGAAAAATTTTCTGTTATAGAAAACTTGAAAAGATTGTATAGCTGGTATGTGATAAAACAGATTATGCAGGGAAGTGACAAAAATCGTGTAAATTATTTATCAGAAGCAATGGTCGCAAAATACGAAAAACATCATGCAGAATTGAAAGAACTAAAAGAATTATTCAGAGATTATAAAACACAGAAAGAATATAGTGAATTCTTTCATAAAGAATTAAAAGCAGAACAAAAAGACGGTAAAATGAGTCCGGCATTTTTAAAAAGTTTTGGAAAGATTAAAAAAGGAGAGTATGTGCCTAATTATGCCAATTATATTAAGGGAATGAAACGATGCGGTGATACGCAATCAAAGGCAAGAGAAAATTTGTATAAATGTATTAAGGCACTATTAGGTGATGTTGCAAAAGATGATGAAAGATATATAAGAATATGTGCTGAAATGGAAAATGATTCATATTTAGAAAAGATAAATGATGTAAGTAATTCAGTTATACCATACCAGTTGAACGAAATGGAAATGGAAAAAATATTGGATGTTCAGGGGAGATTTTATCCTGAATTAAATGACAATAAAGAGTTAATTTTGAAAATGCTTACTTCAAAGATACCGTATTTTGTGGGACCGCTAAATTCCGGTAGCAGGTTTGCATGGATGAGTAAAAAAGCCGGAATGGAAAATATATCAGTATACCCATGGAATGTAGAAGAGGTTGTTGATGTTGATAAAACAGCAGAAAAATTTATAACAAGAATGACTAATTATTGTACCTATTTGCCGTGTGAAAAGGTACTTCCGAAACATTCGATAATTTATCAGTGGTATGAGGTTTTGACGGAACTTTCTCAAATAAATATTGATAAGATAAAGTTAGGAAAAGAAATGAGAGATGATATAATACAGAATCTTTTTTTGAAGAAAGTTTCTGTATCGGAAAAAAATTTAATAGAACATTTAAAAAAATCTGGTACATATAGTGATATTGATAACAGGGTTATAAGGGGATATCAGGGTGGAGATAATTTTGCAAGCTCTATGAGCAGTTATATAACATTTAAAAAGATATTCGGTGAAATAAATATGTCTAATATAGATATGATTGAACAGATTATCTACTGGCTTACAATATTTGATGACAAAAAAATCATCAAAAGAAAGATTGAGCAGAATTACAGAGAAAGAATAAATGATTCTCAGTTAAAGAGAATAGTGAAAATTAAATATACAGGATGGGGACAGTTATCTAAAAAATTCCTTACAGGAATTAAAGGTGATACAGGACATACAATTATAGAAATGCTTGAAGAAGGCGATCCAAGGTGGAAAGAACTTCCTAATCTGATTCAGATTATAAATAAGGATGAAAAAATAAAAACTGTTATTGAGGAAAACAGATTAAGGTACAATGGTGAAGATGATTTGCCGGATATTATTGATAAATTGCATACGTCGCCTGCAAACAAACGCGGAATAAAGCAATGTATGAAAGTTATTGAAGAAATAATAGAATATATGGGCAGAAAACCTGAACAGATATTTATTGAATTTGCAAGGGAAGAGGGGGAAAAAGTAGAGACTAAAAAGGTAAAGGATAAGATAGATAAAGCTATAGGTAAGTTAAAACAGGAATTTAAAAATTATTATAATAATGATATTAAGCAAGAATTAAAAGATAATGAGAAAAGACTTGATGAAGAAAAGGTAAGATTATATTTCTCACAGAACGGTAAGAGTTTGTATTCTGCTCCAAGTGCAAGTAATCAATTAAGTCTTGATAATCTCAATCAGTATGATGTAGACCATATTATACCTTATTCAATCAGTCAAGATGACAGTATGGATAACAAAGTTCTAGTTAAAAAGATTGAAAATCAGAACAAAGGAAATAGGATTGTTTCAGACGCATTTGGAAATAAAGCTGATTATAAGGAAATGCAAAATTATTGGGAGATGTTATATAAAGCAGGACTAATATCTGGGAAAAAATATAATAATCTTAATAAATCACTTGATGAAGTATTTTCTAAAGGATTTATTAACAGACAGCTTGTAGAGACAAGACAGATTGTAAAAAATGTGGCAAATTTAATAAGTGATTATTATGATGATAAGATTGAAGTAATAGAGGTAAAAGCACAATTAAGTTCATATATACGCAACAAATTTACGCAAGAAAAAAAGGATGATGATGGATTTTGGATTGAGAATACAGAAAATGCAATGTTTTTTAAGAATCGAGGATTAAATGATTATCATCATGCACATGATGCGTATCTTGCGTGCATAATAGGTCTTTATATACAGAAAGTATATCCGGGATGGAAAAATGAATTGAATTTCAAAAAGTACAGACGAGAATTTGAAAAGTATTATGAAGAACAAAAGAAATATAATACCAAATCAAAAAAGGAAATATATATTTCAATGCTTAGCAGATTTACAAAGAATTATGAAAAAGCAGGGTGGAACGGTGAAGAAATTATTGAGTATATGAGAAAAATCTTTTGTTACAGAGATGTAATGATTTCTAAAAAAACAGAAGAAAATACCGGTAGTTTTTATAATCAGACAAGATATCCAAAAGAGAAATTGGATGGAAATAAGAAAGAAACTAAACTTATTCCATTAAAGAGTGGAAATAATCTAAGAGGAAAAGAGGGACTTAAAGAACTTTCGGTAGAAAAATATGGCGGATACCAGGGTGGCGAATGTGCATATTTTGTTCTTGTAAAATATTATACTGTTAAAAAGAAAAAGAAAACAGAAGAAAAGCAGTGGAAAATGGAGTTTGTCGGTATTCCTACATATATTTCGTATGAGATTAATAAAGGAAATATCAATTTAAAACAATATGTATGTGATAAATTAAAAAATGATACCGTAGAAATATTAAGAGGTAAAATTTGCAAATATCAAGAACTTATGGATGAAGAAGGTAATAGATATTTTCTTGTTGGACCTACAGAAGTTGCTAATGCAAAACAATTTGTTCTTGGAAGCAGGTATCAGAAATTTAACAGATTATATTCATATATTAATAGCGAAAACTGGCACTATATAAGAACTGATGAACTTGAAAAAGAAATAGATGAGTTCTTTAAGCTGCTACAGAATAAGATACATAACGAGTTTAAAGGCTATATCAAGGATATAGATAAAGTTATAGGAGCAAATACATCAAAGCTGGATATAGATAAAAAAATAGATTACTTTAACGAAATATATAAAATAGTACAGGCTAACAGTAGCCGTCCGGCTGTATCAAAATTCAATATTGCCGGCATAAGCGATGGGCTCGGAAGGAAAAGAAGCCTTCCTTTTAAGGATAAAATAATAATAGTTGACAAGTCAGTGACAGGAATTTACGAAAGGAGAACATGCTTTGAGTTGGAGAACGGTGGTAATACAAAGTCATGTTAAGTTGAGTTATAAAAATGATTTTATGATTGTTCGGGGTGATGAGGTTAAAATGATACATCTGAGTGAAATTAATACGGTGATTATTGATTCCACTCAGGTGTCATTGACATCATATTTGTTGTGTGAATTTGTAAAAAGAAAAATTAAGGTGATTTTTTGCGATGAAAAGAGAAATCCAAATAGCGAATTAGTTCCATATTATGGTGCTTATAATTCAAGTAAAAAAATTAAAAAACAGATTGCATGGAATGAAGAATATGCACAGGGGGTATGGACACAGATTGTTTGTCAAAAGATATTAAATCAGGCAAATCTTTTGAAAAAATATAAATTCGATTCTTACGAAAAGTTATCAGGATATGTACGAGAAATGGAATTTTTTGATTCGACAAACCGTGAAGGGCATGCTGCAAAAGTATATTTTAACAGTCTGTTCGGAAAGGGATTTTCAAGAGATGATATGAGCTCCGTAAATGCGGCATTAAATTATGGGTATGGGATTTTACTTTCCAATTTTAATAAAGAAATAGTTGCGGATGGTTATCTTACGCAGCTTGGAATAAAGCATATTAATGAATACAATCCTTTTAATCTGACGTGTGATTTAATGGAGCCTTTTCGTGTTCTTGTTGATGAAATTGTATATAATAATATAGAAAAAACATTTGATAAAGATTTTAAACTGTTGTTGGTTGATGTTCTTAATAGTAAAGTTATGTATTGTGGGCGTGAATACTATCTTACAAATGCAATTCAGATTTATCTTGATAAGATATTTGATGCTATTGAACATGAAAGTTTTGATACATCAATATTATATGAATTTGCATGAGTTTAAGATTTATGAGAGTTATGGTACTTTTTGATTTGCCCACAATTACAGAAAAGAATCGTGCCGAGTATAGAAAATTTCACAAGTTTCTGATACAGGAAGGATTTATTATGATGCAGGAATCTGTGTATACAAAACTTGCACTTAATGGAACAGTAGCCGAACTGATAAGAAAGAAAGTTAGAAAGAACAAACCGCCTGAAGGCTTAATTGAAATGCTTATTATAACTGAAAAGCAATTTAGCGGAATAGAATACATATCTGGTGAAGAACAGAACTGTGTTATAGATGGAGAGGAGCGACTGATTGTAATATGATAATGAGAATACCTTCATTTGAAAATGATATTGTTTTTTCTGAAAATTATATAAGTGTGCTTCATATACAAAACGGTACATTGTTTGCAAGAATAATAGGAAGCATTAACAGTTTTATAAACGGAGTTGAGGAGCTAAACGAAAAAATTATTTTTATCGATGAGGATGAAAAAATAATGAAAGCTTCCAAAGATATTATGCTTGTTACTGATATATGGAATTTTGATTTTAATCAAAAGAAAATACAAAGTGCTTTGTTTCAGAAAATAGAAAAAATATATCAGCAAGAGTATGAAAGATTGAGTGATTTTCAGACACATTTTCAAAGTTTGCAGATAAATGCTATGGATGTATGGGAAGATTTACCGTTCGAATTTGAATACAAAGACAGTATCGGAGTGCAGGAATATCTTAAACTTCTAGGTTTAAAAATTGCAATGAGTGACAGAGATTCTAAAATCATAGATATTGTATTGATGATAATTGATGTTGTTGAATATTTTGGAATAGCAAAATTAGTTGTTTTTACTAATTTAAAACTTTATTTATCGCAAAAAGAATTGGAAGAGGTTTATAAATATATCATGTATAAAAAAGTAATGGTTCTTTTGTTAGAAACAGGAGATGAGAAAGAATGTGTTAAAAATGAAAAAATTCTGTTTTTAGATAGTGATTATGATGAACTTATGATGTATAATGACTAAATAATAGTTGACATTCAGAGTAGAGATTAGTTGCTATAGTCCCAAAAACTCCTTGTATAATGTTATAATATACGAATTTGACATTTTAGGAGTATGTTATTTTGAATGGTAACAAAACAGAGCATGTTTTCTATGCTCCTCAAAATCCATTTTAGGAGTATGTTATTTTGAATGGTAACAAAACTAAATAATATTTAGATAATTCATCTATTTGATTTTAGGAGTATGTTATTTTGAATGGTAACAAAACCTTCGGTTATCATTTCATCCGTGTAGCTGTATTTTAGGAGTATGTTATTTTGAATGGTAACAAAACCCGGCTGCATCATTAAGTGACTGTATAATCATTTTAGGAGTATGTTATTTTGAATGGTAACAAAACTTTTAAAGGAATACAAAGATTTAAAGTTCCGGTTCACTTGGATGGTGCATTTAAACAGATGTTTGTTTCGGATTATGAAAGTAATAATGCAGATGAACTGGCAGAGTGGGTATATGATAACTGCCTTGACGTAGTAAATCCGGTAAAAGTCAAAGAAAAAGCGGAAAATTATTAGAAGTAAGTCAGTAAATATTAAAAAACTATAAATCAACAGCACGCTATTGACAGCGTGCTGTTATTTTTGTAATATATTAGAACATCTAAAAGAAACTATTTATCAAATTTTATGAAAAGGAATGAGCATATGTTTGGAGAAACATTGCATTGCGGTGAACTCATAAAGAGACTTAACGATGCACTTGGAAGAAAGGCTAATAATACGTTGATGTGCGATGATGTTACCCTTTCGCAGATTAAGGTTCTCGCCACTATCAGCGAGGCACCCGATGAGACGATAACGCTAAAAGAACTTGAAAAGCATTTTGAAGTTAAACAGGCAACGATGGCAGGAATTGCTGTACGTCTAGAAAAAAAGGGGATGATAGAGGGGTTTTATGATTCAAATGATAAAAGAATCAAACATGTAAAGCTCACGGCAAAAGGTGAGGAGATATGCAAGACGGCAAGAGCTTCAATGGATGAAAATGAGAGGGAACTTTTAAAGGCACTTAATGATGATGAAAAAAGACAGCTTAGAAATCTTTTGCAGAAAGTATATGACAGTATCAAGTCATGCTGACTGTAGACTTATAAGGTGAATTTAATCGAAGGGAGAATGATAAAAATATGATAAAAACATTAGCAAAATGTATTGGCAAATATAAAAAAGAATCAATTATAACGCCAATATTTACTGCAGTTGAAGTTTTTTTGGAAATTCTTATTCCATTTATAACAGCCTCAATAATTGATAAAGGAATACAGGCCGGAGATATGAGAAAGGTTGGTATTTATGGTGGAATAATGCTTATTATAGCATTTTTGAGCCTTTTTTGTGGTATACAGGCAGGAAGGTATGCGGCGGCAGCATCAACAGGATTTGCGTGTAATCTGAGAGAGAAAATGTATGAAAATATACAGACATTTTCATTTTCTAATATTGATAAATTCAGTACAGCAGGTCTTGTAACACGTATGACAACTGATGTAACTAATGTACAGAATGCTTATCAGATGATAATAAGGATTGCTGTGAGAGCACCTCTCATGATGATTTGCAGTATTACAATGTGTGTAATAATAAGTCCGAGATTAAGTATTATATTTCTTGTTGCACTTATATTTTTAGGATTTGTACTTTTCTTTATTATATATAAAGTAACACCGATTTTTACATCAGGTTTTGAAAAATATGATGAACTCAATGCGAGTGTTCAGGAGAATATTTCAGGAATTCGTGTTGTTAAGGCATTTGTACGTGAGGAGCATGAAAATAAAAAGTTTAATAAAGCGGCAGATAATCTTTATAAAACATTTGTTAAAGCCGAGTCATTTCTTGCATTTAACAATCCGACTATGATGCTTGTTGTATATGGATGTATTGTTGCATTGTCATGGTTTGCTTCACATTTTATTGTGTCGGGTTCAATTACAACTGGTAATCTTACATCAATGTTCAGTTACGTAATGAGCATGCTTATGGCACTTATGATGCTTTCAATGATATTTGTAATGGTTTCAATGAGTGCGGCAAGTGCAAGGCGTATTTCAGAAGTTCTTAATGAAAAAGCGGACCTTGCCAATCCGGAAAAACCTTATGAAGAAGTGGAAGACGGAAGAATCGATTTTAATCATGTTAATTTTTCATACAGAAAAAACAGTACAGAGGATACTTTACATGATATTGATATTCATATTAATGCAGGTGAGACAATTGGTATTATTGGTGGTACAGGATGTGGAAAATCAAGTTTTGTGAGCCTTATAAGCCGTCTTTATGATGTTACTGAAGGTTCTGTATGTGTTGGCGGAAAAGATGTAAGAACTTATGATATGGATGCACTCCGTAATCAGGTGGCTGTAGTATTACAGAAAAATGTCCTGTTTTCAGGAACAATACTTGACAATCTCAGATGGGGTGATGACAATGCTTCATATGAAGATTGTGTTGAGGCATGTAAACAGGCATGTGCTGATGAATTTATCGAGAGAATGCCTAAGAAGTATGATACATGGATAGAACAGGGCGGTACTAATGTTTCAGGTGGTCAGAGACAGAGACTCTGTATTGCGAGAGCATTGCTTAAAAAACCAAAGGTTCTTATTCTTGATGATTCGACAAGTGCTGTAGATACTGCAACAGACGCAAAAATCAAACAGGCATTTGCCCAGAAAATTCCGGGAACAACAAAGATTATAGTTTCGCAGAGAATTTCAAGTATTCAGGATGCCGATAGAATTATTGTTCTTGAAGATGGAAAAGTCAGTGGCTTTGATACACATAAGAATCTTATGGAAAATAACAAAGTTTACCGCGAAATCTGTGAAGTTCAGATGCAGGGCGGCGGCGATTTCGACGAATCGGCAGAATAGTGAGAATAGGAGGAAGACATGAAAAATAAAAATGAGAACAAAGAGAAGAATCCGCTTTTATTATTAAAAAGACTTCTTTCTTATATAGTAAAAAATTATAAATTGGCATGTTTCATGGTGGTTGTTTGCATATTGGTTTCAGCACTTACAACATTGTGTGGAACTCTGTTTATACAGAAACTTATTGATAATTACATTGTGCCTCTTACCCAGATGGCAGTTCCTGATTATTCACCGCTTGCACAGGCTCTTTTAAAACTTGTAGCAATATTTGCAGTGGGTGTTTTATGTTCCTACGGATATAACAGAATTATGGTAAATGTCGGTCAGGGTACTATGAAAAAGCTCCGTACAGAGATGTTTACTAACATGGAATCACTTCCAATCAGATATTTTGATACACATGCACATGGAGATATCATGTCGGTATATACAAATGATATTGATACATTAAGACAGCTTATAAGCCAGAGTATTCCACAGGTTCTTAATTCACTTATAACACTTGTATCAACATTTGTAAGTATGATAGTTCTTGATATACCACTTACAATTGTATCTGCTATTATGGTTGCAATTATGCTTTTTGTGACATCAAAGCTTTCCGCTGCATCCGGCAGATATTTCGTTGAACAGCAGAAAGATATCGGTAAGGTAAATGCTTATATTGAGGAAATGATGGAAGGACAGAAGGTTGTTAAGGTATTCTGTCATGAGCAGGAAAGTCTTGAACAGTTTAAGCAGATTAATAACAAGTTAAGAGAAAGTGCCAATAATGCTAATAGGATTGCAAATATTACAATGCCTATCAATGGAAATATAGGAAATATAAGTTATGTTTTGTGTGCACTTGTAGGTGGTGTGCTTGCATTAAGCGGGTTTTCCGGACTTACTATTGGTACACTTGTAGCATTTCTTTCATTAAACAAGAGTTTCACACAGCCTGTAACACAGATAAGCCAGCAGATAAGCAGCATTGTAATGGCTATGGCAGGTGCTGGCAGGGTATTTGATCTTTGTGATGAAGTACCGGAGACAGATGAAGGTGATGTTGAACTTGTAAATATATGTTATGATTCAAATGGTGAAATTCATGAAACTGAAGAACAGACAGAGATGTGGGCATGGAAAAAACCAAATGCTGCAAACAAAGATGAAATGTATACAAGACTTCAGGGTGATGTTACATTTGATGGAGTTGATTTTGGATATAATCCTGACAAAATCGTGCTTCACGATATAAAAATGTTCGCAAAACCTGGTCAGAAGCTTGCGTTTGTAGGTTCTACCGGTGCCGGAAAGACAACAATTACCAACCTTATTAACAGGTTTTATGATATACAGGATGGTAAAATCCGTTATGATGGAATTAATATTAATCATATTAAAAAAGACGATTTACGCCGAAGCCTGGGCATTGTTTTACAGGATACCAACCTTTTTACAGGCACGATTATGGACAATATCAGATATGGAAGACTTAATGCAGCTGATGAAGAATGTATGGCTGCCGCAAAGCTTGCTAATGCTGACGGATTTATAAAAAGACTTCCTGATGGTTATAACACAGTGCTTACCGGCGGTGGTGCGAACCTTAGTCAGGGACAGCGTCAGCTTCTTGCAATAGCGAGAGCAGCAGTTGCAGATCCTCCTGTTCTTATTCTTGATGAGGCGACTTCTTCTATTGATACACGTACAGAAAAACTTGTACAGCGTGGTATGGATGCACTTATGACAGGAAGAACTTCATTTGTTATCGCTCATCGTCTTTCTACGGTACGGAATGCAGACTGTATTATGGTTATGGAACAGGGAAGAATTATTGAGCGTGGTACACATGACCAGCTTATGGAAGAAAAAGGCAGATATTATCAGCTTTACACAGGAAAGTCAATCAGTGCGTAAGATTTTGCTTAATTGGTATTAAATAAACATTTCAAAAACACGGGGTATAAAAATATGAAATATGCTTATATTAACGGAAAAATACTTGACGGAACCAAAGATATGCAGGTAAAAGAGGGCTTCGTCATACTTACGGACAATGATAAAATTGAGGATATTGTCAATGCAGGCACGGATTTGAATGGATATGAAAAAGTTGATTTAAAAGGCAGATATATTATGCCCGGTCTTATAAATATGCATGTTCATCTTGCAGGTAATGGTAAGCCGCAGAAAAAACAGCGTGATAATGAGAAGCTTGTAAAAATACTTATGGGAAATGCACTTATGCGTTCAATTGCATATGGTATGGTTGCCGGATTTGCAAAAACAGAGCTTATGAGCGGCGTGACAACAATAAGAACGGTTGGCGGACTTGGAAGTTTTGATACAAAATTAAGAGATGAGATTAATGCAGGAACAAAGATGGGACCTAGAATACTTGCCGCTAATGAAGGGATTTCTGTGCCTGGCGGACATATGGCTGGCTCTGTTGCTGTTGCGGCGGACAGTATAGATACAGCCTTAAAACATCTGGAGCAATCGGAAAAAGAAAAGGTTGATTTGATAAAACTTATGATTACAGGCGGCGTAATGGACGCAAAAGAAAAAGGTGTTCCGGGTGAATTAAAAATGTCTCCTGAAATGGTAAAGGCAGTCTGTGACAAGGCACATGAAAATGGCTATGTCGTTGCTGCACATGTTGAATCTCCGCAGGGGGTGCGTGTTGCACTTGAAAATGGAGTTGACTCAATTGAACACGGTGCAAAAATTGATGATGATACAATTAAGTTATTCAAGGAAAGAAAGGCATTTCTTTGTACAACAATTTCACCTGCACTTCCGTATGCATTGTTTGATCGTTCAATTACTAACGCAACTGAAGTTGAACAGTTTAACGGAAATGTTGTGTTTGAGGGAATAATTGCATGTGCGAAAGCGGCACTTGAAAATGATATACCTGTCGTTCTTGGCAATGATGTTGGATGTCCGTGGATTACACAGTATGATTTCTGGAGAGAATTGTATTATTTCCACAAATATACGGGCGTTTCCAATGCGTTTGCACTGTATACGGCAACCGCAAGAGCCGCCGAAATGGCGGGAATCGGTGATATTACCGGTACGCTCGAAAAAGATAAATGTGCAGATATGATTGTAACCGAGGAAAACCCACTCGATGACCTCAGAGCATTACGCCATGTAAAAATGGTTGTTTCAAGAGGAACGATTATGGAAAATCCTAAGGTTAAAATCAATAAGCGTGTTGAGACTGAACTTGATAAATTCCTATAAAAAAACCCCGCTGCGGCGGGGCTTTTTTATTCATATACTTCTCAATATTCAAATTTTTGCTTAATCCGGATATTCGCTTGTGATTCCAAAATATTCTTCAAGTGAAATCCAATTGCCATTGTTGTAAAGCTTTTCAGCGAGGTCTTTACCGACATATCTTAAATGCCATGATTCATACTGATAGCCTGTGTATGCGTCCTTACCCTTAGGAAAACGTATGCAGAAGCCGTATTTATAACAGTTGTCATTGACCCATCTGCCCTCTGCGGTATCGCCGAAGCTGTCATCTATAGAATTGAGGTCAAAACAGAGCCCTGTCTGATGTTCTGAGTTACCGGGTCTTGATGAATATGTATCTGCGGCAGCTTTTCCATCTCTTGCTACATAGGAATTATATAGATTTACCTGATAACTGTATGAACGGTAAGCACTTGCAATATAGATATTAAGTCCCTGTGAAGAAGCATCAGCCTGCATCGTACGCCATGCACTCATAAGTGTTCTGTCAAGACTTGTTGTGCTTCGCTGGCTTGTTACAGGAACCTCAGGGTCCTGAGGAATAAAATCACTTGGAAGAGAGTAAGTTTTATTGGCGATAAGCACCCCATCAACATATGTTATTCCATTGATAGTCTGGATTGAAAATCCTTTGGATGAAACAGACTGCGAATCAGCATACTGGCTTCCTGAATAATCAGAGCTGTTATCTGATGATGTGGAAACATCCTGAAATTCCTCAGATTTTCTGTTTTCGCTGCTGTTTTCACTGTTGTTTTCTGTTGCTGTTTTATTGTCATCAGTAGTAGTCTCAGTAGTAGTTCCGGCTGTCTTGTCGTTATTCCTTTTCTTACTGTTACAGCCCTTAAATGCGAGTACGAATATAATTACTAAAATAAAAACCGCAATGCCTGCGGCAAGTGTAATTTTTTGTCGTCTGACTACAGCTGCACGCTGTTTTCTTGTTAATCGGTTGTTTGCCATAGTTAATTCTCCATTCTGATTTTGCCGTTGTAGTGTGGCAGTTCATAAAACAAATCCATTATTGCATTTACAAAAGAAAATATCAAGTGTTGACGTTTCAATTAAAATAAATATATTGAAATGTTATGTTTTGAGTGGTATATTATTAATACATTTAAAAGAGCGAAAATTACAATTATTTTAAATATGAATGGAGAAATACAATGCATATATCGAAAAATGCTGCGATGCAGATAGTTGATGAAATATCGCAGCTTGTAAAACAAAATATTAATCTTATGGATGAGACGGGGCATATAATTGCAAGTTGTGATAAATCAAGAATAGGTGATTTTCACTATGGAGCATACAAAATCATTACGGAATGTCTAGATGAATATTATCTTAAGAAAGATGATAAGGAAAGAGGAATGAAACAGGGAATTAACCTTCCGCTTGAACTTGATGGTGAAATCGTTGGGGTTGTCGGAATTACCGGAAGTCACGATGAGGTAATAACAGCCGGACGTCTGATAAAAAAGATGACCGAAATTCTGCTTATGGAACGCCGTGTCAGTTATCATCAGCTCATGGATAAGCGTGTAAAAAATGCTTTTTTTGAAGAATGGCTTATAAATGACGGATATAAAAACTTTGATGATCTGAGAGAACGTGGAAAATCTCTTGGGATAGATATAGACAAGCCGGGAAGAATTATTATTGTAAGTATCGATGAACTTGATGAGTATAAAGATAATCAGGAGGGTCAGTCTGTAATTGCCAAATTTGAAAATAATGTTGCAGCATTTCTTAACAGAAATGGTTACAAGGCACATTTCAGAAATGCCTCAAGACAGATAATTCTTATAGATGATATGACAACAGAAAAGGTAATTGAATTTTCAAATGAACTTGCAGATTACATATATGAAAAGCAGAAACTGAATCTTAATATAGGGATTGCAGGGAAAAGTGATGATATGCATGAGGCATACATCCAGGCACATAGGGCGTGGAATGCAGCTGCAAATGAACATGAAAAGATTATCTGCTATGAGGATATGAGTCTGGAACTGCTTGTTAACTGTATTCCTGCCAAAATTAAGCTTGAATATATTACCAAGCTTTTCAAGAATTCATCTGTTGATGAAGTAAAAGAATATATGTCACTCCTGAAGGCTTATTATAAAGAGCAGGGCTCTATTCAGGCGGTGTCTGATAGTCTTTATATACATAAGAATACATTGCAGTACAGGATTGGCAAGTTGAAGGAACTGACCGGATATGATGTCAGAAAACCATCCGAAAATCCGGCATTATATATGGCATATCTTATTATGCAGGATATAGAAATGGAAAAAAGTGAAACATATGCTTTGTTACATGAAACAAAATAATTTGAATAATTATGTTACGTGTAACATGTGAAAAGATTTGCTTCCGTGATATGATTGCACCATAGACAGTACGAGCTATTGTACAAATCGTATAAAAAATAACGAAAAGGGGTGTTTATTATGTCAGGAATAGCATTAATTATTGTCTTTATTTTAGCTATCATAGTCATGATAGTAGCAATTTCAAAGTTTAAGGTTCATCCTTTCCTTGCTATCATGGCTGTATCACTTATTCTTGCTATAATTGCAGGAATTCCATTTGTTGATACAGTCACGGCAGACGGAAAGAAGATTTCCGGAATTCCAACAGTAATCGGAGCAGGATTTTCGGGAACATTCAGCAGCATCGGTATTGTAATTATTCTTGGTGCACTTATCGGTTCAGTTCTCGAAAAGACAGGTGCAGCATTAAAGCTTGCCGATATGGTAATTAAAGTTGTTGGTAAGAAGAGACCTGAACTTGCTATTGAACTTATGGGATGGGTTGTTTCAATCCCTGTTTTCTGTGATAGCGGTTTTGTTATTTTGAATCCAATTAGAAAAGCTCTTGTAAAGAGAACAGCAGTATCAAGTGTAGCTATGACAGTTGCTTTGTCAGCAGGTCTTTATATTTCACATGTATTTATTCCACCAACACCTGGTCCGATTGCAGCAGCAAGTACCCTTGGTGTAGGTGATAATCTTTTACTTGTAATGGGACTTGGTGTTGTATGTTCGATATTCCCTCTTATTGCAGGTCTTATCTATGCAAAGTTTATCGGCAAGAAAGTAAAGAGTGCAGACGAGATGGGCGATAATGCAGAAGTAGCAAAAACATATGAAGAACTTGTTGCAGAATATGGCAAACTTCCTAATGGATTTAATGCACTTGCTCCAATTCTTGTTCCAATTATACTTATGGCACTTGGCTCAATTTCATCTATGGCCGGCTGGACAGGAGCACTTGATATCGCCTGCCAGTTCTTAGGAAAGCCAATTATTGCCCTTGCAGTTGGTACAATATTTGCAGTAATCCAGCTTGCAACTGCTCATAAGATGAGTGATTTTTATAACATTACTAATGAGACATTAAAAACTGTTGGTCCTATTCTTTTTGTAACAGCAGCAGGTGGTGTTCTTGGTAAAGTTATTTCTTCAACATCAATGGTAAGCTACATAACACAGCATGCAGAAGTGCTTTCGGCAGTAGGTATATTCTTCCCGTTCATACTTGCAGCAATATTAAAGAGTGCACAGGGTTCATCAACAGTTGCTATTACAACAACAGCAGGTATACTTGCTCCGCTTCTTCCTGTACTCGGACTTGCAACACCTGTAAAGTCAGTACTTTGTGTAATGGCTATTGGTGCCGGTGCCATGACAGTATCACATGCTAACGATTCATATTTCTGGGTTGTTACTAACTTTGGTGATATGACACCTGAACAGGGATATAAGACGCAGACAGTATGTACATTAATCATGGGTATTGCATCTATGGTTGAGATATTCATACTTTCATTATTCTTATAATTAAAATGCTGTTAAAATGATATAAAATCAGGAGGATTTATATGGTTATTGGGTTTATCGGACTTGGAATAATGGGGAAACCAATGGCTAAGAATCAAAAGCCATAGATGGAACAGTTGCATTTATGGTTGGCGGAGATGAGAATACATTTGAAAAATATAAAGAAATACTTTTTAAAATGGGTTCATCTGTAACCAGATGCGGTGAGCTTGGAGCAGGAAATACAACTAAACTTGCTAATCAGATAATTGTAGCAGGTAATATACAGGCAGTGTCAGAAGCATTTATTCTGGCAAAAAAGGCCGGTGTTAATCCTGAGTGTGTCTTTGAGGCAATAAAAGGCGGACTTGCTGGTTCTACAGTAATGAATGCAAAAGTGCCTATGATGATTAATGATGATGTAAAGCCGGGATTCAGGGTTGATTTACACATCAAAGATTTGAATAATGCTTTGGAATGTGCACACAGTGTTGGTGCTGTTGTTCCAATGACATCACAGATTCAGGAGATAATGCAATATCTTCATAATAATGGAGACGGAAGCAGTGACCACAGTGCAATAATTCATTATTATGAGAAACTGGCAGATATCAAACTTTAATATTTGTATTTCGATAAAAACCAGAAAAGTCTGGTATATAATAGAAAATCAGACGGAAAGGGGAAACATATGAATTATGAATTAAAAAAGGTTGCAGATAATATAATAGATGCAGCAATAAAAGCTGTTCTGCCGGATAAAGCAGTAATAAGAGCACTTGAGAATAAAGAATTTCCCGGCAGGGTAATTCTTGTTTCAGTAGGAAAAGCAGCATGGCAGATGGCAAATGCTGCATCAGAATATTTGGGCGATAGAATAGATAAAGGTATTGTTATAACAAAATATGGACATGTCAAAGGTGAGATAGAAAATGTGACATGTTTTGAAGCAGGACATCCTGTGCCTGATGACAATTCCTTTAAGGCAACACAGAAAGTCCTTGATATGGTTTCTGATTTAAAAAGTAATGATACAGTTCTTTTTCTCCTTTCAGGAGGTGGAAGTGCATTGTTTGAAAAACCACAGATTTCAGGTGATGAGCTCTCAGACATAACTAACCAGCTTCTTTCCTGTGGAGCAGACATTGTGGAGATAAATACTATAAGAAAACGTTTATCTATGGTAAAAGGCGGAAGATTTGCAAAAATATGCGAACCGGCACATGTATATTCAATTGTGCTTTCAGACATACTTGGAGATCCTCTTGATATGATTGCTTCCGGACCGGCGTGTCCTGATTCTACTACATGTGAGGATGCAAAAAAAATTGTAAATAAATATAACCTGAAGCTTTCACCGGATGCTGAAAAGCTTATGGAGGTTGAAACACCAAAAAAACTAGATAATGTTACGACATTGATTAATGGCAGTGTAAGAGAACTTTGCAATGCAGCGGCAAAAGAATGTGAAAAACATGGTTTTGAGTCGGTAATTCTTACAGACCAGCTTTGCTGTCAGGCGAAGGAAGCAGGAAGTTTTCTTGCCTCTATAGCAAAAACACATTGCCATGGTAATAAAAAGACAGCCTATATTGCCGGTGGCGAGACAGTTGTTAATCTCACCGGACATGGCAAAGGCGGAAGAAATCAGGAGATTGCACTGTCAGCAGCCAGTGGAATTGATGGTATTAAAAATGCTGCCATATTCAGTATCGGAAGCGACGGAACTGATGGTCCGACAGATGCCGCTGGAGGATATGCTGATGCTGATACTGCGGGAGAACTCAGAAAGAAAGGCATTAATATATTTGATGTTCTAAGACAAAATGATGCATATAATGCGTTAAAAGAAACAGGCGGACTTATTATAACTGGTCCGACCGGAACAAATGTTAATGATGTTGCTGTGCTTCTTATTGATTGCGATTGATAGGTTAATAAGAAGAAGCCGGTAATATTCATATAAAAGTACCTTCCATCCTATTTGCAGGACTGCCACACTAAGTGATTGGTTTGGCAGTCCTTTTTATTTACGCGTGTAACGAGCCAAAGTCCGTGCTTGCACGAGACCTTGGTGAGTGCCGCGATAACTTGAGAAACCCGCGGAGCGTGTTTCTCATAGTTTATTAGGACTGAAGTATATAATTGAATTTAATATGTGTAAAAATGCCAACATGATTTGCTTTTAAAAAATAATCGGGATATAATTAAATAAAATTAACGTGAATATAAATATTGATTTATAGAGGAGGTACAATTTTATGGTGAAAAATTTTGGACAGTTATCATCAGGGGAAACAGCACATCTTTACAGTTTAATGACAGATATGTTAAGGATTTGTGTCACTGATTTTGGCGGAACACTTGTGAGTGTGGAAGTTAAGGATAAATCAGGCAAATTTGTTGACATAACGCTTGGTTATGATGATGTTGCAGGTTATGAAAATGACAATGACTGTTTTGGGTTTAATATCGGAAGAAATGCAAACAGAATTTCCAATGCACAATTTACCTTAAATAATATTAAATATGTACTTGCAAAAAATGATGGGGAAAATAATCTGCATAGCGGGCCACATCTTTTTTCAAAAAGAATGTGGCATGTAACAGAATACAGGGATGATTCAATTATATTTGAAATTGAGAGCCTGCATCTTGACCAGGGATTTCCCGGAAATGCAAAGTTTTATATTATATACAGAATAACAGGCAGTAATTCATTTGAGATTGAGTATAATGCGGTTTCTGATATGGATACAGTAATTAATATGACAAATCACAGTTATTTTAATCTTAATGGAGAGGGAAGTGGAAGTATTGTTAATCATAAGACCGTTATACATGCAGTTTCTTTTACACCATTAAGAGCCGGTGCAATTCCTACAGGAGAAGTTCGTGCAGTTGAGAAAACACCTATGGATTTTAGAAAAATAAAAAGAATAGGTGATGATATTAATTCAGAATATGAGCAGATTAAGATTGCGGGAGGCTACGACCATAACTGGGTGATTGACCACCCTGATTCACAGAAGCTGGCTGAATGTGTGGAAGTTTACGGAGACAAAACCGGTATTGCTATGAAGATAAGCTCGGATTATCCGGGAATTCAGATGTATACAGGCAATTATATTGGAAATGTAAAAGGAAAACACGGACATATATACGCACCTCGTGATGGGGTATGTTTTGAGCCGCAGTATTTTCCGGATGCAGTCAACAGACCAGAGTTTGAAAGTTCTGTATGTAAGGCGGGTCAGAAATTTGATAAAAAAATAAAGTATGTTTTTTTTAATGAGAAATATTGCTAATATTTGTATTTTGAATTATATTGTTCATTGAAAGATTTATTAATAAATGGAGGATTTATGAAAAAAATTAGCGAACTTATGCCGGAGGCATATGATTTTAATGGAAAGCTTCCATTGAAGCAGGCAATACCACTTGGACTTCAGCATGTTATGGCGATGTTTGTTGGTAATCTTACACCGCTTCTTATTATAACCGGTGCATGCGGGATTGGTGCAGGAAGTGAATATGCATCTGTTCAGGTTGCACTTTTACAGAATGCGATGATTATAGCCGGTATTGTAACACTTATTCAGTTATTTGCAATTGGACCAATAGGTGGAAAAGTACCTATTATTATGGGTACAAGTTCCGGATTTATAGGAGTATTCAGCAGTGTAACTAAAATTATGGGCGGTGGAGTATTAGCTTATGGAGCACTGATGGGGGCATCTATTATAGGAGGCTTGTTTGAGACTGTACTTGGAGCATTTATTAAACCTTTGAGAAGATTTTTTCCATCAGTAGTGACAGGAACTGTAGTTTTATCTATAGGTTTGTCACTTATATCAGTTGGTATTAATTCTTTTGGAGGTGGAAATTCAGCTAAAGATTTTGGCTCTTTGGAAAATCTTTTTCTGGCTTTTGTTGTCCTTGTAGTGATATTGTTTTTTAAACATTGGACGAAAGGATATATTAGTTCATCAGCTATACTTATTGGAATTATAGTTGGTTATATTGTTGCATTTATTATGGGATTAGTTCTTCCACATACAGCAGTTTCTGCTGATGGAGTAGAATATACAAAGTCATGGGTGCTTAACTGGAACAAAGTTGCAGAGGCAAAATGGATTGCAATTCCAAAGTTTATGCCGATAAAACCTGTATTTGACCTGAGAGCAATTTTGCCGGTACTTGTTATGTTTGTTGTTACAGCGGTAGAAACAGTTGGTGATATTTCGGGTGTTATGGAAGGTGGAATGCAAAGAGAAGCAACAGACAAGGAACTTTCAGGCGGTGTTATGTGTGATGGTATCGGTTCAACACTGGCAGCATTGTTTGGCGTTCTTCCTAATACATCATTTAGCCAGAATGTTGGTCTTGTTGCAATGACAAAGGTTGTTAACAGAATAGCACTTGCTTCAGGAGCTGTTTTTCTTATACTCTGTGGACTTATTCCAAAACTAGGTGCATTAATTTCAATTATGCCTCAATCTGTACTTGGAGGTGCTGCAGTTATGATGTTCTCATCAATTATAGTAAGCGGTATTCAGCTTATAACTAAAGAATCTCTAAATGCAAGAAGACTTTCTATAGTTTCAGTTGCACTTGGAGTAGGTTATGGTATGGGAGTCAGTCCGGCAATTCTTTCACATACACCACAGGCAGTCCAGCTTATATTTGGTGAATCTGGTATTGTTCCGGCAGCATTTGTTGCAATAATACTTAATGTGATATTGCCGAAAGACGAATAATATCATCCGGTGTGTCAATATCATATAATTCATATTTATCCTGTGCAGGAACAGCAATGACCTGTGCAGGATATTTTTTAATAAGAAATCCGCCACCTTTGTGTTCTGGGAGATTTAAAAGTTCGTTAAAATAATGAGATGGAAATATACATGGAGAGCCGGCATTTCCGTTAAAACTAAGTCTGCATATTTTATCATTATGATAAACAAATAAAAGACAAAGAAGTTGTAGGCTTGTTCTTTTTATTAATGGTTGATCTGCTGGCAGAAATAAAATTCCACCAGAATATGAATTATTAATAATATGTGTCACGCCGATACGTATCATGTCATTTCTGTATGGCATATCATGTTTTATAAAATGTATATTTTCATGTCTGCATATATCGGCTACATCGTTGTGGCGTGTCACAACAATACAGTCTTTAAAATTTACAAAGCGGCTTTCTGATATAGCATTTTCAATAAGCGTTTTTCCATTAAAGTCAGCAGTCAGCTTATTATGACCAAATCTTTTTGACATGCCTGAGGCCATGATAATGCATGAGAGGTTATTGAATATAGTGTCTATATCTATAAGAAGTACATCTTTTCGTGAACGTATTTTGTCAAGAAAAGATGTTGACTGTTTCCTTATTATAGCTAATACATGTGAACTGTTCAGAAGTTCAAATATAGAAGTCTGGAATTGAATGCAGGAACTTTCAAGATATCCGAGTTCATCAATAACAAAAAATCTATTATTTGAATTGTCAATGTGTGAACGGATAGCCGGTATGGCACATTTAAGAAAACCTTCTTGTACGGCTTTCATGTTATTGCCTTTTGATAAAGAATCAGGGTTTGCGGTTAGTGGAGTGCCTATTGTATATTCACGTGCATTTTCAATAAGATTAGATTTTATAACTACTTCAGGTTTCATGGTTTTGTAACTTCGCAAAAAATCAAAATTTTCATTTAAAAGTACGCATAAATTATTTAAAAGAGTTGATTTGCCACTGCCCTTGCAACCTGTAATAAAAAGATGTTTCTTGCCGGTTATATTGTAAAAATTAAGGACCGCTGAAGCATCCATATAAAAATTATTCATAATAATCCCATCCTTTATAATGAAAGAACTGTTTTGTGTAATCTACCGTTAGCATCGGCACATTCAACTACATTAATATTACTATATAAAAATGACATTTTTTCATTGATTTCTGTAATATCTGCTGTATGGACATCAATATCAGATATGATTTTTCCGTTTTTCATAAGAAATATTACATCGCTGTATTCAAGTGCCAGTTCAGGACTGTGGATACACATTATTACACATTTATTATTTCTTGAAATATGAGTTATATGCTTCATAAGCATATGTCGATTTGCAAAATCAAGAGCACTGTCGGGTTCATCAAGAAGCAGAAGAGGAGTATCTTCTATAAGCGTTCTTGCAAGTATGCATAACTGTTTCTGCCCTTCACTTAAAGTTAAAAAATCAGTGTTGTATAAACCGGCAAGCCCTACAGAATCGATAGCTTTATCAACCTTCTGTCTCATATTACTGCTGTATGATTCAAATATCCGAAGATGTGGATTAAATCCTAAAAGACATACTTCTCTTACCGTCATACTTATATTTATTCCGGTTTTCTGCGGTATATAGCTTATTAACCGGGCTCTTTTTTTTACTGACATTTTTTCCAGTGTTTTTCCGTTAAGTCTGCATATGCCATTGTGACCGGTAAGATTCATAACAGCTTTCATAAGGGAAGTTTTGCCACATCCATTATTTCCGATAATAGCATAAATATGTCCAGAATGTGCATTAAAGCTTACATTTTCAACAGCACATTTATGACCATAGTATACAGATACATCTGATATATCAAGTGTTGGAACGATTAAATCAGGCATTACAAATCCTCCTTTTTGTTTGATTTTATAAGAAGAATTATAAGCAGCGGTGCCCCAATAACAGATGTAAATATACTTACAGGAAGTTCGGATGATGATAAACTTCTTGCAAAAATATCTGAAAGAGTCATTATAATAGTGCCGGCAAAACCACTTGAAATGTATGTGAAACGGTCATTTCTTCCAGTGAGCAGTCTGGCAATATGTGGGGCTATAAGACCGATAAAACTTATGAGACCGGTTACACATATTATTGATGAAACTATTAACGTCGCTGTAATCAGTATAATGAATCTGAATATTGTGACATTTACACCTAAAGAAGCTGCTTCATCTTCATTGATAGATAGTATTAGAATTTGCCTGTATAGTAAAAGTATAATAAAGAAACCAATAAATGTTATAAAAAAGGGAATAGCAATACTGTCGATAGATATACCATTGAGACTTCCCATAATCCAATATTCTATGGATGCAAGCTGTTTTTCCGGGTCAGCAGCAAGTTTTAAAAACATAAGAATTGTCTGTGCAACAGAGTGGATTGCAATACCTGTAAGTATTATGGTGTATCTGTTTTTTCCCGGAACTGCATATGCTGTAAGAAGTGTAATCGAAAGTGCAATTAGACCTCCTGCAAATGCACATATTGAAATAAATGGTGCTGAAGCTGAAACTGCAACGATAGCAAATGCTGCACCGGCACTTGCCCCGGATGAAACACCTGCAATATCAGGCGATGCAAGAGGATTTTTAAATACCAGCTGGTAAACATAACCGGCAATTGAGAGACCAAACCCACCAATAATTCCCATAATTACACGTGGTAAGCGGAGACGGAAAAACACCATAAGCATCATTTTATCGCCGTCCAGCAATCCTTTTATTGTAAGTGGATATTGTCCTGTAAAAACTGACCATATGGATACTGCAATAAGAAGCAGTACCCATATAACAGATAAAAATATAATTTTGTTTTTGTAGTTAGTGATTTTTAACATAAATCATTCCCGTATTATTTTGAAGGTGTAAATCCATAGAAATTTTTATAAAATTCTGTTACGCATGATTCGTAGAAATCTTTTGTTATTTTATCAGGATGAAGGATATGTGCAATATAAATACTGCCGAGAAAACTTCCTGGTACCGGAGAGTCCCATGCTTCAATATCATTTGGAAGCTTTACAACATTTTTATTTTTAATTGCTGTGCAGTTTGCAAGATTGGCATCATTTAATACATCGTCAACAGAGTATGATGCATCAGCAGCTATAATAATATATTCAGGATTCCATGCAAGAATCTGTTCGTAAGAAACATTTGCCCAATAAGTATCTGTAAGTTCAGATGCAACATTTTTTCCACCGGCATTTGTAAGAAGCGTATCCTGATACATATGACTGCCTGCTGTTGACAGAACAGAACTGTTGCCGGCAAGATATACAGATGGGGCTTTTTCATCTGCAACTTCGTTTTTTGTACTTGTTAAAAATGTATCTATTGAATTATTAAGAGCAGTAGCTCTTCCATATGTATTAGTTATTTTTCCAGCTAAAGTTATGCATTCCTTTAAAAGTGACTGATCTTCAGGATTTACAACAACTGCCTTAATACCAAGTTCATCAAGTGTATCGGCAGCTTTTTTTAATTTCATCGGAAGAAATACTACATCAGGAGCAGCTGCAACGCATGCTTCTGTATTAAATTCTTTTGCAGTTCCCATATTAGGCAGATTTACTGCTGAAGGAGCAGCAAGTTTATATATATTTCGTGTGTTTGCTTTTGCTTCAATACCAACGAGCTTATCTGTTAATCCCAGTGCGATAAGAAGACTTGTTGAAATATAGTATGAAGAAGCAATTTTTTCAGGAGCTTTATCAAATGTTACAGTTCTTCCAGCCTGGTCTGTAACAGTGAGAGGGTAACTTACACCGATTTCGTTGAAATTAGACATGATTTCAAAAGCAGATGTAGTATTTTCTGTTGTGTTTTTATCATTGCTGTCAGAATGTGAAAAGTTGCATGCAGTGACAGAGACAAGCATAATCATCGATAATGCGACAGCTGATATTTTTTTGAAAAATTTCATTATTAAAATCCTTTCATTAATTTAATTTAGCAAATAGAGTTTATCAGATTGACAATATTTTTACAAGCCGTTATATTTATAACAGTTAAATGCAGAATACTGCAAAATTAAAAGATTGGAGTTTTTATGCTTAATATACAGAATTATATTAAAGTTGAAAGTCTTGAAGAAGCTTATGAGCTTAACCAGAAAAAGAATAACAAAATTATTGGCGGTATGATGTGGATGCGTATGGGCGATAGCAGAATAAATACAGCAATCGATTTGTCAGGACTTGGACTTGATAGAATTGAAGAAAATGATGATGAATTTAGAATTGGATGTATGGTAACATTAAGACAGTTGGAAGTTCATGATGGATTTAATCAATATACCGGTGGATGTGTAAAAGAAGCTTTAAGACATATTGTCGGGGTTCAGTTCAGGAATCTTGCGACAGTTGGCGGAAGTGTATTTGGAAGATACGGTTTCTCAGATGTGCTTACACTTCTGATTGGATTAGATTCTTATGTTGAATTGTATAAGGAAGGTATTGTCAGGCTTGAAGACTATGCTGGTCGAAGCTATGACAATGATATTATTATAAATATTATTGTAAAGAAAAGACCGGTGCATATGTTTTATGAAGCAGTGAGAATTACTGAAACTGATTTGCCTGTATTGACATGTTCAGGAGTAAAGTTTGCAGATACAGGTTTATGTAATATTTGTATAGGTGCACGACCTGGGAAGGCTGTTATTGTTAAAGATACTCATGACATACTTTCATCTGGAATTAGTGAAGAATCAATAGAAAAATTTGCTGATTTTGTTGAAAAAAATCTGCCAACACAGGGAAATATGCGTGGAAGTGCCGGTTATAGAAGCCATCTCGCAGGTGTTCTTACAAAAAGAGCTTTAATAAATATTAATAAATAATTGAGATTCAGATGGGAGAATATATGTTAGTTAATATTAAATTAAATGGAAAATCTGTCGTATCTGACATAGCCGCTGATATGACACTTTATGATTTTGTGAGAAAACACGGATGCTATAGTGTAAAATGCGGCTGTGAAACTTCTAATTGTGGTCTGTGCACAGTGTTTCTTGATGAAAAACCTGTTCTTTCATGTTCAGTTCTTGCTGTAAGAGCGGATAAATGCAGTGTAACAACGCTTGAAGGTATTCAGGAAGAGGCTTCTGAATTTGTAACTTTTATAGCAGACCAGGGAGCTGAACAGTGTGGTTTTTGCAATCCGGGATTTGTTATGAATGCAATTGCACTTTTCAGAGAAAATCCATATCCGGATGAAAATGAAATTAGAGAATATCTGTCAGGAAATCTCTGCAGGTGTTCAGGTTACGAAGGGCAGCTTAGAGGAATTCTTAATTATATTAAAGCTAAAAAAGAAAAGGAGTTACAGTAATGAAAGCAGTTAATAAAGCTATACGAAAAAAAGATGCGATGCAGCTTCTGCTTGGAAAGCCTGTGTATACAGATGATATTGCACCAGATGACTGTCTTATTGTGAAGTTGTTGCGTTCTCCTTATGCTAATGCTGTCATTAAGAATATTAATGCGGATATAGCAATGAAAGTACCTGGAATAGAGGCAGTTTTTACATATAAAGATATTGACCAGAATATGAAACGTTTTACATGTGCCGGACAGACATATCCTGAGCCAAGTCCGTATGACAGGCTCATACTTGACAGACATGTAAGATTTATAGGGGATCCTGTTGCTATTGTTGCCGGGGTTGATGAAAAGTGTGTTGATAAGGCAATGAAGCTTATAAAAGTAGAATATGAAGTACTCGAACCTGTACTAGATTTTACTAAAGCGAAAGATAATAAAATTCTCGTTCATCCGGAAGATAACTGGGAATCACTTTGTCCTGTCGGAGCTGATAACAAAAGAAATCTTTGTGCACATGATGAGAGTGGTAATGGAGATATAGATAAAGTCCTGAATGAGTGTGATGTTGTTATTGACAGAACATATCATACAAAAGCATGCCAGCAGAGTATGATGGAGACTTTCAGGACGTTTTGCACAATAGATACATATGGCAGACTTCATGTTGTAAGCTCAACACAGATTGTATTCCACTGCAGAAGAATCATATCACATGCACTTGGAATTTCGCCATCAATGATAAGAGTTACAAAGCCTAGGATTGGTGGTGGTTTTGGAGCAAAGCAGACGTCTGTTTCAGAGATATATCCTGCATTTGTAACTTGGATGACAAAAAAGCCTTCAAAGATTATTTTTTCGAGAAAAGAATCATTGTCAGCATCATCACCAAGACATGAGATGCAGATGCATGTAAGACTTGGTGCAACAAAAGATGGCATAGTAAAAGGGATAGATTTGTACACATTGTCAAATACTGGGGCATATGGTGAGCACGGACCAACTACGGTCGGACTTTCAGGGCATAAATCAATTCCACTTTATGGAAAGGCAGAAGCATTTCGTTTTGTAAGTGATGTTGTATACACTAATGTTATGTCAGCTGGTGCATATAGAGGGTATGGTGCAACGCAGGGACTTTTTGCTGTAGAATCTGCAGTAAATGAACTGGCAGATATTCTTCATATGGATCCATTTGAAATAAGATTGAAGAATATAGTAAAAGAGGGAGATGTAATGCCGGCTTATTATGGACAGGTAAATACAAGCTGTGCATTGGACAAATGTCTTTTAAAAGTTAAAGAAATGATAAAGTGGGATGAAAAATATCCTATGCGTAAAATTTCCGATACAAAAGCCCGTTATGTTGGAATGGGAATGGCAATGCAGGGTTCTGGTATTTCCGGCGTAGATGTAGGAAGTGCAACTTTAAAGCTGAATGATGAAGGTGTCTATACAATGAACATAGGTGCAGCTGATATGGGTACAGGTTGTGATACCATACTTGCACAGATTGCAGCAGAAGTTCTTGAATGTAATACTGATGATATAAGCGTATTTGGTGCAGATACTGATATTTCACCTTATGATTCAGGTTCATATGCATCAAGTACAACTTATATAACCGGTAAGGCTGTTGAAAATTGTGCATTAGAATTACGTGACAGAATTGAAACGCTCGGTGCAAAAATACTTGGATGCAATAAATGTGATGTTAAATTCGATGGCAGCAAAGTAATATGTGAATCAGGCAATAATAAAGATAAGAGTGTAACACTTGCAGATATTGCCACAGCATCAATGTGCGGAAATGATATATCACTTTCTGTTACTAATACTCATTCATCACCAATCTCGCCGCCACCATTTATGGTTGGTGCAGCAGAAGTTGAAGTTGATCTGCTTACAGGTGAGAGCCATATTGTTGAATATGATGCATGTGTAGATTGTGGAACTCCGGTCAATCCAAATCTTGCAAGAGTACAGGCAGAAGGTGGCATTTTGCAGGGAATTGGAATGGCAATGTCAGAAAATATCACATATTCAGATAAAGGAAAACTATATGAAAACTCTTTCTTACAATATAAAATACCATCTAGAATGGATATTGGACATATTAATGTTGAGTTTGAGAGCAGTTATGAAAACGCAGGTCCATTTGGTGCAAAATCGATAGGTGAAGTAGTAATTAATACACCGCTTCCTGCAATTACAGATGCATTAAGCCATGCAGCAGGAAAACGTTTTTATGAACTGCCGATAACTCCTGAGCAGATTGCAATGTCTAATTCATTGTAAGCATTTTTTTATAACTGCTTGGCGACATTCCCATATTTTTCTTAAAGACATCACCGAAAAAGTTGCTGCTGTTGTAACCACACAGCACAGCGATTTCTGTGATGCTTTTTTCTGAAGAAATTAGCAGGGATTTGGCGGCTTCAATCCTTGTTTTTGTCAGATATTCCTTAAATGTCATGTTTGTGAATGCTTTTATTTTCTTTGACAGCCCTGATTCACTGAGTCCGAATTTCTTTGCAAGTCCAGGAAGGGTCAGGTCATTTCCGTAATTGTCATCTATATAATGAAGAATCTCGCCGGTAGTGATATTGGACAGGTCAGTTTTCTTAATGATTTCATCATTGTATCGGTGGCATCTTATAATGTAAATAATCATTTCAAAAAAATAAGCCTTTGTGAGAGGGGCAGAAAGATTATCAATATTATACTTTTCAAACTGGATTTTTTCAAATAATGAAGAAAGATTAGAAAAACTCTTTCTTGACAACTTTATATGGCGGTTTATGAAAAGATTGTCGATTTCTTCCTTAAAATTATCGTCAAAATACCAATTGAGCTGTTCTGTTGATATGTATAAGACTGTTCTTTTTACATCCACTGTATCATAATATACAAATGTATGCTCTTTAAAAGCAGGAATAAACAGAACACTTCCGTCTTCAAGGGTATATTTTTCATTTTCTATATAAACATGGCATTTACCTGACTGCAAAAAGTATATTTCATTAAACTGATGTGAATGTGAAAGAGGAGGCAATCCTTCAACATGTCGGGTTCTATGGTCAATTACAAAGTCTTTACTGATTTTTTCTAACATACTATATAATCCTCACTTTTTAATCTTTAGAATTTTTAATCAGGACTTATAACGATACTTTTTATAAAAGTCCTTATTTTATGTAAATTATAATTTATTTTGCAGATAATTGGTAGTATGTTTTTGGTAACAAATTTATATATGAAGTCATAAAATATTCACAAAAACTCATAAGGAGGCAGTAAAAAATGCGAAAAGTTACTAAGTCATTGGTTACGCTTGGATTATGCACAACAATGCTGGCGGGAGCGTTTATTAGTGTTCCTACAGCTGGTGCACTTTCAGGTCTTTCCAAAGTTGATACTGTATATGCAGCAGACGGTGAACAGGTTGAATTGGGAGATCTTGTTTTGCGATTCCTTGCCATAGGAGAGTATGAGCCTAACCGTTATACAAAAAAGGACGGCAATAAGTGGGGACCAGAGGAGATTGAAAAAGGACTTCTTATCAAGGCTGATATGGTTCTCGGAGAAGGCAATGCCGAGGGAATGATGGCACCTATGAAGTGTTCGCTCGAAGATATTACAGGTCATGTTGATGCAGATGTTTCCACGGGAAATATTGTTATTACATATAATGGACTTACACTTACAATGAAAGCAGGCAGTACAACTGCTGAGCTTAAAAACGGAACAGATACAAAGACACTTAATATGAGAAGCGAAGTTGCTCCTTATTTTAAAAAGATTGATGGAGAGAAAAATGCAGACGGAAGCGATTACTACGCATGCTATCTTCCTGTAAAATTTACTGCTGAAGCACTTGGTGGCAATGTTGTATGGAATGATGCAATGCACAGGCTTGAAATGGCATTTGCTTTTTACGCATCGGATGCAGCAGCATCTCCTGTAGTTAATTCAAAATCTGATTACACAACAAAGAAGATGGAGTCTAATTCTAATACATACAGCAAGATGAAAGCAAGACTTGATTCTACAAAGCTTACTTCTGAGCAGGTTAAGACCAATGTTGCCAATATGATTAAGGCAGGTCTTAATGTTGTAGACCCTGTATATCAGAATGATGACGGTGGATGGGCAAAGACAAATACAGAATATGATTTGCTTGAAGATTCATTTGCAAGATTGTATACAAAGGGATATTCGACAGTTGATAATGGTGCAACACATGGACACATGAAATTCTTATCAAGAATTATACGTCTTTCAAAAGAAAATCCTACATTATTTGCGGGATATTCGACAGAGCTTTCAACTATTGAAAAAGGTTTCTGGAAAGCTGCAAAATATATGTGTGACGCACAGAATGACAACGGAGGATGGCCACAGTATTATCCTTATGGTGTAGGATATTTCAAGAATATCACATTTAATGATAATGCGATGCCTGACCTCATGGAATCAATATATGCACTTTCAAATGACAGCGGTCTTACAGACAGTGAACTGTGTGAAGATTACGCATGGGCAAGAGAAGAGATTAAGAACCAGACAAATCCTTATGTTCTCGAACTCGGCATCAAGCACGATACATTGAAGTCAGTATGGGATAAAGGTCTTGATTTTGTAATCAGGGCACAGGTTGTAATCGACGGAACTAAGACAGGATGGGCACAGCAGTATGAACCTGATGCGGTTGACCCGGTTCCTGCGGGCGGACGAGCATTCGAGCTTCCTTCAGTATCTCCTGACGAGAGCCTTACAATGGTAAAAGTTCTTGCAAATATTGTAAATCCAAGTGATGCGGTAAAAGAGGCAATCACAAGTTATGTAAACTGGATTAATTCGGTAGGTATTACAGGCTATGGTATATACAACATTTCCGACAGAACAAGAGAACTCGGTACAGACAGACTTTTCTTAAAAGATGGAAGTACAACAAAGCAGTTCGGACGATTCTACGGACTTGATACAACTGGTAAATATTACGGTTTCACTGAGGAACAGATGAAGAATAAGCTCACAAGCAATAAGTTCTACGAGATATTCGCAGGAAGAGATTCAGTGGCACAGCTTAGCATGAATTATGGCATGTGTGAGAGAAGAATCGGTTATTCATATGTAAGAACTGGTGCTGATACAAAAGCAAAGACCATATATGATGCTTGGAAAAAGGCACTTGGCGAGTAATTGGTGCATTTAATATGTGATTAGTATTTACATAAATGGAGGCTAAAATGAAACGAAATATAAAAAAGACTATAAAAAAAGCGGTTGTCGCAGTTGCCGCTGCGTCTATGCTTACGGTTCTTACAGCACCGCTTGCTGTTATGCCTGTAAGTGCCGCAACTGTAACAAGAGGAAGCTATGATTTCTCAAACATGGTTGTAAGAAGAGTATGGTTTAATACAGATGATCCTGTATTTTTAATTGATGATTATCAGAGAGTATGGCTTGATTCCAATGTCAATGTTCTTGCGACAGGTAATGCCACAAATCCAAAACCTGATACAAGCAATCTTATGGCACCGATGAAAAATATGTTTGCTTATATCGGAGCCGATTATAAAGAGGATGGCGATAAAATTACAGTAAGCATGAATAATACAACTGTAAAATTAACAATCGGTTCAACAGATGTTGAAATTAACGGAAATGTTAAAACAGGTGCATTAACAGATGAGCAGAAACCTGTAAAAGTAAATGCAAAAGATACATATGCTGATATGAATACATATTTAACAGAAGATTATAATGTTGTATATCTTCCTGTTGCATATGTACTTGATATATTCGGTGCTGATATGTATAAAGACACAAAAATGGCAAACAGCTTTTATGCAGCAGTTCCTGTTATGAAAACAGATGTTGTACCTTCATATGAGACATCTTCAAAGGGTTATGGAATACGTTATGATGCGTTGCTTGCAGGTACAGCATCACTTGATACGACAGCAGCAGACACAATCGTAGCTTTGCAGAATGAAGACGGCGGATTTGCTGTACTTCCTGATAATTTTGAAATGGCACAGACAGGAGCGTCTCTCGGAAGCCTTAAAGGTGCTTCAAGCATTGAAAACGGTGCAACTACAGCGGAGTTAAAATATCTTGCAAAGTATATTACGGAAAATAAGCCTGAAGATTCAAAATATCAGGATGCATTTATAAAAGGTATTAAATTCCTTCTTTCAACACAGCTTGATAACGGCGGATGGACAATGCAGCCAAACGGCGGAAGCGGATTTAACGGAAATATTGAAGTCGGAAATAGTGCAATGACAGAAGTTCTCACACTTTTAAGCGACATTGCCGTATTAAATAATCAAAATTATGTATTTGCAAGAAAAGCAATGAATGTTGACGCAATCAAGTCAGCTGTAGAAAAAGGAAATGATTTTATCGTTGCTTCACAAATAAGCAATAATAACAAAAAAGCGGGCTGGGCATCACAGTATGACAAAGCTGGCAAAGTCACAATGGGACGTACATATGAAAGAGCGTCTGTAAGTTCATACACAACAAAAGCCGTGGTTGATTATCTTATGACAATCCATAATCCGTCACAGGCAGTAAAGGATGCCGTAGAGAGTGCTTACAGCTGGCTTAAAGATGTTAAGATTGCCGATAAAGAGCAGGAAGTTGTAAAAGATACATCTATGAACAACGGATTTGATGTATATTTTGTAGATGGAAACGGAACATGGGCATCAAACTATGTTTATGATGAAGCAAATGATTCATATCGTCCGTTATATTCAGATGTTGACCCGACAAGAGCAGATCAGAAATATGTAAATGTATATGATTTATTCAATCTTGACGGTAATAAGGTTGGCCAGTCAAAAATTAACAATAAAGATTTAATTCTTTATTCAACACGTACAACAATTTCTTACTATGATAACAATCTTTGTGATGAACTTATCGCAACAGGATATGACACATGGAAGGGTTACCTTGCTAATGGATTCCCAGAAATTCCTACAGACCCTGCTGATACACCTGACAACGGCGGTACAGACCAGGGCGGTGACAATTCAAACACAGGTGATACAGGAAATGGCGGCAGTGCTGATACAGCAGGTAATCAGACAAATACAGGTGATACAACACCATTTGGTTTATATGCCGCACTTCTTGCAATATCAGGCGGACTTGCAGGAGCTTGTGTTTATGGAATTAAAAAAACAGGAAAAAACGGACTTGTAAGAAAGTAAGATAAATTCATATAAATAATTCTTTCCTAATTTTACTTTATTTAAGAAAAATCCGGCAGAGGGCTGTATGGCTTGTCTGTCGGATTTTTTGCCTGATGCGGTCGTTTTAGTTAATGAGTATATGGACATTTTGAAAATCGGTGTTATAATAGGCGTGCGAAAAATGTGAAGAAAAACAGATATAAGTTAGGAGAAACGAGTGAAAAAGAATAAATATGAAATTGATATGTGTAACGGAACGATAATGGATAAGCTGATTTCGTTTGCCCTGCCGTTAATGCTGTCGGGCATGTTACAGCTCATGTTTAATGCGGTTGATATTATAGTTGTGGGACGATTTAGCGGAAGCCGGGCGTTGGCTGCGGTTGGCTCAACGACGGCACTTATTAACGTATTCACGAATCTTTTTATAGGAATTTCACTTGGGGCAAATGTTCTTGCTGCAAGATTTTATGCGGCGGGAAAAGAAAAAGAGATGTCAGATACGGTTCATACGGCAATAGCCATTGCAATTATAAGCGGATTAATCATGGCTTTTGTAGGACTTATATTTTCAAAAGGGGCATTGGAACTTATGGATACGCCTGAAGATGTAATAGGTCAGGCAGCATTGTATATGAGAATATATTTTATCGGCATGCCGTTTTTCATGCTTTATAACTATGGTGCGGCTGTGCTTAGAGCCGTTGGCGATACAAAAAGACCGCTTATGTTTCTTATTGTATCGGGATGCATTAATGCGGTGCTAAACCTTATTCTTGTAATAGGTTTCAGTCTGTCCGTGGTCGGTGTTGCTGTGGCAACTGTAATATCACAGATGATTTCATGTATTCTTGTATTGCGTTGCCTTTATAAATCAGAGGGAAGCTATCAGCTTAGATTTTCAAAATTAAAAATAAACAAAAAGTATATGATTCAGATATTTCAGGTAGGAGTTCCTGCGGGAATACAGAGTACGGTAATTAATTTTTCAAATGTACTGTTGCAGTCATCAGTTAATTCGTTCGGTTCTGTTGCGATGGCGGGATATACGGCGGCGAACAATATTCTGGGTTTCCTTTATCAGTCAATCAATTCAGTCACACAGGCATGTATGAGCTTTACGAGCCAGAATTACGGTGTCGGTAAATACAAAAGAATGGACAGGGTTCTTGCTGACTGCATGATTCTCACCGTGGCGGTATCGCTTATAATCGGTTGTAGTGCATATTTTTTTGGAAATTATATATTAAGAATTTATACGTCCGATGCCGAGGTTATAAAATGTGGGCTTGAAATATTGTCAATAACTACAGTTCCGTATTTTCTGTGCGGAATAATGGATTTGTTCCCTGGAGCACTGCGAGGCATGGGCTATTCGGCCGTACCGATGATTTTGTCTGTAATCGGAACAGTCGGAATGAGAGTTTTATGGATATATGCGGTATTTCCGTCAAACCGTTCGCTGTATGTGTTGTTTATTTCATATCCGGCGTCATGGGGGATTACGATAGTCATGCAGGTTATATGTTACATATTTGTGAGAAATAAAGTGCATGGGAAAATAAAAAATATATATGCTTGATAAAACAAAAAAATAATTGTATAATTTAAACAGCAAAAATATAATTCTATAATTAAAGGAGGTTTTATGGGAAGAAAGACACGCGTAGGGATTATTGCGGCAGGAATAATAGTATTGGCATCGACAGTTGTCGGTACATCGTATTATTTTGTAAGTTCGCATTATGCAAATCGTCAAAAAGCTGACAGTACAGAATCGGGGCAGGTTTATGGTCAGAATGACGAACGATTTAACGATACATATACAGAAAATGAAAGTGTTAAATATTCATCAGACGATTATGCGGTGAAGAAGAGTACAAAACTTCCGTAAACAAGTAACTGCAAATGCGGTTTTATCAACACATTTTGTCCTATATGTCTAAAAATATATTAAAAGGTGAGCCTTTCTAGGGGCTCACCTTTTTGTGCAATATTTCTGTTATGACGCTGACCGAAGCAGAATTTGCAAATTACGGTTTGCATGGTGGCATACACGTCTGTAATATTAATTAAACAGCTCTTTTACCATATCCGCATTGTATACAACTTCCGTTTTGTGCTCTACTTCGATTAAGTAAAGTGCATGTGCGGCGATGTGCTCTGCAGCCTGCTCAAGGTCACGGATACCTGTTGTGTCTTTGAATATGTCAAGCACAGTATCAAGTGCGTCATCAAGCACACGGCACTCGTTTTCTTTAAGACCGATTCGTTTTAATACCTTAGGAAGAGAGTATTCGACAAATATAGTTTTCTTTTCTTCCCTTGTGTAGTCAGGTATGTCAATAATCGCAAAACGTGAAAGAAGCGGTGCACTAATCTGGTCTTTGTAGTTTGCTGTGGCAATTGGATATACACCTGATGTAGGAATGAGACATTCCATATAATTGTCTGTAAATCCGAGGTTATCAAGGAGTGTGAGAAGTACGTCGGCAGGGTTGCCGTTTCCGTTGCCTGATGTGGCTTTATCAAGCTCATTGATAATAAATACAAGGTTAGATTCGCCTGCCATATTAAATGCTTCCATTATAATACCCGGTTTTGCGTTAGAGTAGATTCTTGAACTTCCCGTAAGCTGTTCGGCATCGTTGATTGAACTCATGTCAAGTGTAGACCACGGAAGCTTTAAAATCTTGGCGATAAGGTAGGCAATCTGTGATTTACCTGTTCCTGCAGGACCAACAAGAAGTATTCCGTATGCAGGAAGCGTATGTGTACGGTTAATCTGAATGATTGTTTCAATAATACGTTGTTTTACACGTTCCATTCCGAATAATTCTTCATCAAGAATACGACGTGCTTCATCAGGGTCGATTGCTTCAAAATAATTGCTTTTCCATTTGATGTTAAGCATTATTGACAAAGCTCTCTGAGCATGGCGTTTTTCTTCGGGAGTAACTTCGTTGGAACGTGCAACCGCAAGATTTCTTCTCGCCCACAGCCTGATATTTTCAGGGAGGGTAATTCCCGCACAGTTAAGGAAATCAGATATGCTTGTAAGGCTTGTAACCTTCATGCTGTCGCCTGATTCGTCAAGCTCGTCATCTGAAATATTTTCTGATAAAGCACTGCTTTCAAGTAGTCTTTCAATCATAAACTGTAAAAATCCGTCTTCAGACGAAAGTTTCTGGCTGTTGTTATATGCAATTTCACGTATTTTGTATACAGCATATCCTCGTGCAGTATTTTCACCTGTAAGTTTCACTTTTATCTTATTTTCCCCAAGCCATCTTATAAGGCTTTCAAAACGTGAGTCGATAAGAAGAATATTACTGAATACATCTCCGTCAGGCGTCTGCATTGTGAACGCAGTTTTTCGGTAAGGATTCGTAAATGTTCCTACACAGTCATTTGTAAATGCTACGGACAGGTTATCGAGAACAAGGATTGGTGCATCAGGTGTGGCTGTCTGGTTGTTGGAAGTAAATGTTTTATATGTACATTCAAATTTTGATTTTGAATTTGCTATACTTTCTGAATCATAAACAGGCATTGTTTTTCTCCTAAATATAAATTTTTTGTTTTCATTATAATAACACAATAATAATATTAATCAAACGGGTATTTTTCGCAGTTTGAAAAAAATTCTTGTTACATCGGCAATATAAGTGTAAAATTGAAAACAAGGGTTTTGTTAAAAATTGGGGAATACAGGTAATTAAATTATGTTAAAATGGCTGATGCTTTTTGTCTACTTTATCGTAGGCGTGTATGTTTTACACAGAATTATTTATTGGTTTAAAATTGTTACGCCGCTTTTTAAGCACAGAGGTGTACAGGGAATCTGTGTTGCATTATACTGTATTGCAGCATCAACGATATTTTTCGGTGCATTTCTTCCGTCGGGAAGAATACAGACCTCAGTTCATCGTGCGGGAAATGTGTGGCTGGGATTTCTTATTTATCTTCTTACTTATATAGCTGCTTCAGATATAATAGTTTTAATATTAAAGCTTATAAATAAAAAGAAAGAAATTCCCATACTGAAAAAAAGATATGGTGCATTGATAATAGGTGCGGCGGTGACGGTTTCAAGTTTTGGATTTACAATATACGGAACGATTCATGCAAGAAATATGACGACAAAAGAGTATGATGTCAGTATTGAAAAGCATGTTGACGGATTGGACGGTCTTAATGTTGTTCTTGTTGCCGATTTACATCTCGGATACAGCATAGGCTGTAAAGACATGGAAAAAATGGTAAAACGAATAAATGCTTTAAATCCCGATGTGGTAATATATGCAGGAGATATATTTGACAACGATTATGATGCACTCGATGACCCTGACAGGCTTTCACAGATTATAAGCGGGGTAAATGCAAAATACGGTTCGTATGCGGTATTCGGAAACCATGATGTGACAGAAACGCTTGTCGGAGGATTTTCGGTATCGTCTGCATACAGGGCATTTCGAGATGACAGAATGAAGCCGTTTCTGGAATCGGCGGGAATTAATGTATTGCTTGACGATGTCATTCAGATTGCGGACGGAAAAATAAATCTTGTCGGCAGACTTGACGAAGAAAAGCCGGGAGACGGTACAAAGAACAGAAAACCGTTAGATGAACTGTTATCAGAATGTGATATGAATAAGCCTGTTATAGTGATAAATCATGAACCCGACAAGCTCCGTCAAAATGCACAGTCAGGTGTTGACGTGCTTCTTAGCGGGCACACTCATGCGGGGCAGTTTTTTCCTCTTACGGTTGTTCAGCCGTTTGCGTGGGAGAATTATTACGGAGTAAAAAAGATTGATAATATGTATAGTGTTGTGACGTCGGGAATAGGAGTGTACGGTCCTGCAATAAGGGTCGGAACCGATAGCGAAGTTACTAAGATAAATATATATTTCAAATAAATAATACAAATAAATACAATTAATCCGGAGGATATTATGGAGGAAAAAGCAAAGAATATTATTGAACTTAAAAATATATGTAAAGTATATGATGACAATGGTTTTAAGGCGGTTGATGATTTTAATCTAGAGGTAAAAAGAGGTGAATTTGTAACGTTTTTGGGATCATCAGGATGTGGAAAAACGACAACACTCAGGATGATTGCAGGTTTTGAGATGCCGTCAAGCGGAAAGATTCTTCTCAATGGTGAGGATATATCACAGCTTCCGGCAAATAAGAGACCGATAAATACAGTGTTTCAGCGTTATGCGTTGTTTCCGCATATGAATATTTATGACAATATTGCATTTGGTCTGAAGTTAAAAAAATTATCTAAAGACGAAATAAAGAAAAAAGTGAAGCGTGTTCTTTCAATAGTTGACCTTGAAGGATTTGAAAACAGAAAGATTTCCACACTTTCAGGCGGACAGCAGCAGCGAATTGCAATTGCAAGAGCACTGGTAAATGAACCGGAGATACTAATGCTTGATGAGCCTCTCGGTGCACTTGATTTAAAAATGCGTAAAGAGATGCAGCTTGAACTTAAAAATATGCATGACAGGCTTGGTATTACATTTATTTATGTTACACACGACCAGGAAGAAGCACTTACTATGTCAGATAAAATAGTTGTTTTATCAGAAGGTAAAATCCAGCAGATAGGAACGCCGGAGGATATATATAATGAACCACAGAATGCGTTCGTTGCTGACTTTATCGGTGAGAGCAATATTTTCAAGGGAATTATGACTAAGAATATGAAAGTACGTTTCTGCGGTGGTGAATTTGCCGGAATGGATGATTTGCCTGAAGGAACACTTGTCGATGTCGTTGTCAGACCTGAAGATGTAATAATAACAAAACCTGAGGAAGGAGCAATATCAGGTGAGGTTGTATCTGTAATATTTAAGGGAATGCACTATGAGATTACTATTGAATCAGGAAAATATGAGATGGTAATTAGGACGACTAAGTGTTATAAGGTTGGAGATAAAGTAGGCATGCAGCTTGAACCTGACGGAATTCATGTAATGATGGCAGAGGATCATACAACAAGTTTTGTTACAACGGTCAACAGCGATTATACACTTGATTTTAACGGAAAAGTCATTAATTGCAATCTGGCTGATATTGTTCCGAAGTCTCATATGAAAGACGGCATTCTTGTTGATGAAAATGGTGAGACAGTTGATGTGTCAAAGATAAAAGTAATAGTTTCGTTGCAGCCTTATGATATAAAGATGAGTGATGAGACGGATGCCGGTCTTGTTTCGGGAAAAATTATTGATCTTATATATAAAGGTGACCATTACAGTTATGTTATTCGTGATGAATATGGGCATGACCTTATCGTAGATGATGAATATCTGTGGAATATGGATGACCAGGTTGGGCTTATAATGCCTGAGGATAAGATGAAATTCCAGATAAAGAAGTAAAACAGGAGGATTTACGGAGATGAAAAATATGTTTTCACGTAAACAGCTGGGTATTCCATATGGTTTATTTTTAGTCCTTTTTGTAGCAGCACCGTTATTAGTGCTTGTATATTATGCGTTTACGGATGGTTCGGGAAAGTTCAGCATTACAAATCTGCTTAATTTTTTCACAGACCCTAATACGCTTGGAACACTGTGTTACAGCTTTGTTCTTGCAATAGTGACAACGCTGGTGTGCCTTTTAATTGCATATCCGGTTGCCTATATACTTGCACATAGCAAAATTAAGCGTAAAGCAGTTATTCTACTTCTTTTTGTTATGCCGATGTGGATTAATTTTACATTAAGAATTACAGCTTTAAAAGAGATACTTTCACTTATAGAAGGAAATCTTGCTTTTTATCCGTTTTTAAATACTGTAATCGGAATGACTTATGATTTTCTTCCGTTTATGATTCTGCCATTGTATACAACATTGTCAAAGCTCGATAAGAGCCTTATTGAAGCGGCTGCAGACCTTGGTGCTGATAATTTTCAGACATTTATAAAAGTTATATTCCCATTGTCGGTGCCGGGAATTGTGAGCGGAGTTTCAATGGTATTTCTTCCGGCAATGACTAACTATGTAGTTCTTGATATGCTTTATAACAGCACATATATCATGGGCAGTCTGATTGGAAGCTATTTCAGTGCATATGACTGGCATAATGGTTCAATGATTGCATTGATTCTTTTAATTATTATCTGTATCGTCTCGCTTATTTCAGGTGATAGTGATTCAGAAGAAAGCGGCAGAGGAGGTGCATTATTGTGATTAAAAAAATATTAAAATATGCAGTTATCAGCCTTGTGCTTCTGTTTATGTATGTGCCGATACTTGTGCTTGCAGTGTACAGTTTTACTGATGCATCAAACATTGGAGCAATACATGCATTCTCATTTCAGAATTATGTGACACTTTTTACAACACCGGAATTGCAGCATATGATATTCGGATCAATACTTCTTGCATTTGGCAGTGCGGCAATTGCAACAATACTTGGAACTACAGGTGCTGTTGGTGCTTTTTATTCAAAAAAGAGAGTGAGAAATACATTGTCGGTTCTTAATCAGGTGCCTGTTGTAAATGCCGATGTGGTAACGGGATTTTCAATATGTATCCTTATAGTTGTTGTGTTCGGAGTGAGCAAAGATACGTATATACCTCTGGTTGCAGGTCATGTTGTGTTAAGTGCACCATTTGTATATCTTGCAGTAGTGCCTAAATTAAAACAGATGGACCCGAGCCTGTATGAGGCAGCTCTTGACCTTGGAGCAACTCCTGCATATGCGTTGTTTAAAGTTATAATTCCACAGATTGCTTCAGGAATTTTATCAGGTTTTGTTATGGCTGTTACACTGTCGCTTGACGATTATTTTGTTGCAACATATACAAAACCTGCTACATTCGATACTATAAGCACCTATGTCGTAAATGCAACAAAAGGTTCACAGACACAGATAAAGACTGCGTTGTGGGCATTGTCAACAATAATTTTTATTATTGTAATTGTGGTGGAACTTTTTATTAATATTGTTCCATCAAGAAAAGAAAAAAAGGAGGGCTGATATAATGAAATATTTTTTAAGAAAAATTGTATCAGTCAGTCTTGCATCACTTATAGTAATAGGAAGTGCATGTGCATTTCTTCCGTCATATGCACATGCGGCCACTTCTTCTGATACAATCACGCTGCGTGTCTGCAACTGGGAAGAGTATATTGATGAAGGTGGCTGGGATGAGACAATAGACCTTGAAAGCGGCGATATAAAGGGCGAGAATTCAATGGTTGCTGATTTTGAGGACTGGTATTACAAAACATATGGTAAAAAAGTAAAAGTTGAATACAGCTGTCTGGGGACAAATGAGGAACTTTATAATATGCTTACGCTTGGCGATGAATATGACCTTGTGTGTCCGTCTGAATATATGATAATGAAACTTATGTCAGAAGACAGGCTTGAGCCATTTTCAAATGATTTTTATGATAAAAATATCAAAGAAAATTATTACAGCCGCGGAGTATCGCCGTTTATTAAAAATATGTTTGACAGTAATGAAATAAATGGTGAGGCGTGGAGCAGATATGCTGCGGGATATATGTGGGGAATCACAGGAATTATATATAATCCGGATGCAGTCTCAAAGGAAGAGGCATCGACCTGGACTATTATAAATAACAGCAGGTTTAAACGTCAGATTACTATAAAAGATAACGTAAGGGATTCAATGTTTGCAGCGATAGGTGCTATAAAGTCTGACAAACTTACATCAAAATCATTTCTGGCTTCAAAGGATTATAAAGAAAAACTTGCACAGGAGATGAATGATACTTCAGATGATACAATAAAAGAAGTACAGGAGTATCTGCAGGAAGTTAAAGATAATGCCTACTCATTCGAGACAGATAGTGCAAAGGCAGATATGATTACCGGAAAAGTTGTTGCAGGTTATCAGTGGTCGGGTGATGCCGTGTATACAATGGATCAGGCTGATAAAGATGATTTTACACTTAATTTTGCAGTGCCAAAGGAAAGTACCAATATTTATTTTGATGGATGGGTAATGCTGAAATCAGGAATTGGCGGAAATGATGAGAAAAAGCAGGCGGCACAGAGCTTTATTAATTTCCTCTCAATGCCGGAAAATGCTGTCAGAAACATGTATTACATCGGTTATACTTCTGTTATATCAGGAGGGAACAGCGATGTGGTTTTTGATTATTTAAAGTGGAATTACGAGGCTGATGACGATGAAGCAGATACTGTAGAATATCCGCTTGGCTATTTCTTTTCAGGTGATTCAGATGATGAAAAATATATACTAACAATTCCAAGAGACCAGATGGATAGACAGATTCTTGCCCAGTATCCAAGTGAGGATGTCATGGAAAGAAGTGCTGTAATGCAATATTTTGATAATGATAAAAATGCAAAAATTAATCAGATGTGGATTAATGTAAGATGTTACAATATTGCAAATGTTCCGCCATGGGTATGGATAATGGTAGATGTGGTCATAATAATATTGGCCGCTGCATATATTTATAACAGGACAAAAAAATAGATTGTTAAAAAACAGACAATATTCAGGCAGTGCATAAATTTTAGGCACTGCCTGTTTTTTGCCTGTTTAATAAAATCATTAAACGGGTTATATTATAGAAAACAACTCAGAAAGGATGATTTGTATGGGTAAAAAATCAACAAAATTAGGCGTGGCATCTTTGATAGCAGTTGGAGCAGGAATTGCAGCAGTTGCAGCAAAGAGCAAAAAAACTGAGGAGAAAAAAAGAGTAAAAGAAATTCAGAAAGAAGAACATGATACGTTCAGGAACACAGAGCGTGGCAAATATACAAAGAACAGTAAAGGTATTTACTATTCAAACGGTAATTATGAAGCATTTGCAAGACCTGAAAAACCTGAAGGTGTTGATAACAAGAGTGCATATCTTGTAGGAAGTGGACTTGCTTCACTTGCAGCTGCATGTTTTCTTGTAAGAGATGGACAGATGAAGGGCGAAAATATTCATATTCTTGAAGCTATGGATATCGCCGGTGGTGCGTGCGACGGAATTAATGACCCAACAAGAGGTTATGTAATGCGTGGCGGACGTGAGATGGAAAACCACTTTGAATGTCTCTGGGATTTGTTCAGAAGTATTCCTTCAATTGAAATACCTGGAGCATCTGTACTTGATGAATATTACTGGCTTAACAAGCATGATCCTAACTATTCACTCTGCCGTGCAACTGTAAACAGAGGCGAAGATGCCCATACTGACGGCAAGTTCAATCTTAGCCAGAAGGGCTGTATGGAGATAATGAAACTTTTCTTCACAAAAGATGAAGATCTGTATGATAAGACAATAGAAGATTTCTTTGATGAAGAAGTTTTTGATTCTGATTTCTGGCTTTATTGGAGAACAATGTTTGCATTTGAAAACTGGCACAGTGCACTTGAAATGAAGCTTTATATCCAGAGATTCATTCATCATATCGGTGGACTTCCTGACTTCTCTGCTTTGAAGTTTACAAAATACAACCAGTACGAATCACTTATTCTTCCTATGCAGAAATATCTTGAGGCAGCAGGTGTCAAATTCCAGTTCAATACAAGAGTTGATAATGTTGAATTTGAATTTAAAAATGGCAAAAAAGTTGCTAAAAAGATTGTTTGTACTGTAGATGGTAAAGAAAAATCAATAGATTTAACGGAAAATGACCTTGTGTTTGTAACAAACGGAAGCTGTACAGAAGGTACAATCTATGGTGACCATACACATGCACCTGTTGGCGAGGCGGAAGTAAGGACAAGCGGATGCTGGAGCCTCTGGAAAAATATTGCAAAACAGGATAAATCATTTGGACATCCGGAAAAATTCTGCAGTGATATTGAAAAGACAAACTGGGAGTCAGCAACAGTTACAACAAGCGATGAAAAGATTATTTCTTATATCAAAAATATATGCAAGAGAGACCCAAGAACAGGAAAAGTTGTTACAGGCGGTATCGTAAGCTGTAAAGATTCAAGATGGCTTTTGAGCTGGACTATTAACAGACAGGGACAGTTTAAGGCGCAGAAGAAAGATGAAGTCTGCGTATGGGTATACAGTCTCTTTACAGATGTAGCAGGTGATTATATCAAGAAGCCTATGAAAGAATGTACAGGTGAAGAAATCACAGCTGAATGGCTGTATCATCTTGGTGTTCCTGTAGATGAGATAGACGAGCTTGCAAAGAATCATTGCAATACAACACCTACAATGATGCCATTTATCACAGCATTCTTCATGCCAAGAAGAAAGGGCGACAGACCTGACGTAATTCCGGATGGCTGTGTAAACTTTGCATTTTTAGGACAGTTTGCCGAAACACCTAGAGATACTATATTTACAACAGAATATTCAGTAAGAACAGCTATGGAAGCTGTATATGGACTTCTTGGTGTAGACAGAGGTGTTCCGGAAGTCTGGGGCAGTGTATATGATGTAAGAGATCTTCTTGATTCATCGGTAAAACTTATGGATGGCAAATCACCTCTTGAAATTGAACTTCCCGAACCACTTAACGCATTAAAGAAGCCACTTCTTAAAATGATTAAGGGTACAGTCATTGAAAAGGTATTAAAAGACCACAATGTAATTAAAGATTATATGAAATATTAATGTATTTGATATAATGTATCTGCGATAATGTATCTGCGATAATGTATCTGCGATAATGTATCTGCGATAATGTATCTGCGATACAATAAAAAATAGTAAAGTCAGGATATTTATCACTAACGGGGTTAGCAGAATAGAATAGATATGGTATTTTGTAAAAACAGATGGAATGTATGTTTGACACAATTATAAATGTGCACAAATAAACATACGGACCATCTGTTTTTATATTATTATTTGTGGTATTATAAAAAATAATAGCTTTTATATTACGATGAAATAATTGATATTTTTACGAATTTAAGCATGGAAAGAAGATGCGAGGGAGGTTTTGTGCTAATGAAAATGACAACGCTTTGTTATATAGAAAATAATGACTGTTATCTTATGCTTCACAGAACAAAGAAGAAAAAAGATGTCAATAAAGACAAATGGATTGGCGTAGGCGGCCATGCCGAAGGCAATGAGACACCGCAGGAATGCCTGCTTCGTGAAGTTAAGGAAGAGACCGGGCTTTCGCTTACATCATACAAGTTCCGTGGACTTATCACATTTATAAGCGATGAATATGAGGCTGAGATGATGTGTCTTTTTACAGCTGACGGATATACAGGAGAACTTATTACGTGTGATGAGGGCGAGCTTGAGTGGGTAAAAAAGTCTGATGTGCCACAGCTTCCGACATGGGAAGGAGATGCACAGTTCTTAAAGCTTCTTCTTGAAGATGAAAAGCGTTTTTTTGCGATGAAGCTAAGATATGAGGGTGAGAGGCTTATTGAAAAAAGCGTTGAGTTTTGCGGTGGATGATGTTATCGTTAGAATTAGAATTTGCTGAGGCTATGAAGGAGTGGCAGAAATTATGATTACAGGTGAATTAAAAAATAAAATTGATGGATTGTGGGATGCATTTGCAGCCGGTGGACTTGTTAATCCACTTGAAGTAATTGAACAGATAACATATCTTATGTTTATACATGACCTTGATGATGCAGATAATCTTAGAGCAAAAGAAAGTGAAATGCTGGGATTGCCATATGAGACAATATTTTCGGAAAATGTTAAAATAGGTGAACGTGTTATTGATGGAACACAGTTAAAATGGTCTGTATTTCATGATTATCCGGCTGAAAAAATGTATGGCATAATGCAGGAGTGGATTTTTCCATTTATCAAATCTTTACATAATGATAAGGAAAGTGCTTATTCAAAATATATGCAGGATGCAATATTTAAGCTGCCAACACCATTGTTGCTTTCAAAAGTAGTTGATTCTCTGGATGAGATATATGATTTGATGAATCACATGCAGGCATCAGATGTCAGAGGAGATGTTTATGAATATCTGCTTTCAAAGATTGCACAGTCAGGCAGAAATGGACAGTTCCGTACACCAAGACACATTATTAAGATGATGGTAGAACTTATGAAACCATCAGCTGATGATATGATATGTGATCCGGCATGTGGAACATCAGGATTTCTTGTCGCATCAGGTGAATGGTTAAAGGAAAATCGTAAAGAAGAGATATTTTTTGATAAAGATAAAAAAGAACATTATATGAATCATATGTTTTATGGCTACGATATGGATAGGACGATGCTTCGTATAGGAGCGATGAATATGATGACTCATGGAATAGATAATCCGTGTATAGAATATCGTGACAGTTTATCAGACCAGAATTCTGATAAGGAAAGATATACATTAGTATTGGCAAATCCACCATTTAAGGGAAGTCTGGATGCAGAATCAGTTTCGGGTGATTTACTGAAAGTGTGTAAGACAAAAAAAACAGAACTTTTATTTTTGACATTATTTTTAAGAATATTAAAAGTTGGCGGAAGATGTGCGTGTATAGTTCCAGATGGTGTTTTATTTGGCTCATCATCAGCACATAAGTCAATAAGAAAGGAAATAGTTGATAATAATAAACTTCAGGCAGTCATTTCAATGCCATCAGGTGTTTTTAAACCATATGCGGGGGTATCGACAGCTATTCTTATATTTACAAAAACAAATCATGGCGGTACAGATGATGTATGGTTTTATGATATGACAGCGGACGGCTTCAGCCTTGATGATAAACGAACTTCTGTGCAGGAAAATGATATACCTGATATTATAGAACGTTTTAGCAATCTTGATAATGAAAAAGAGCGAAAGAGAACTGACAAGTCATTTTTTGTTCCCAAACAGGAAATCGTTGATAATGATTATGATTTGAGTATTAATAAATATAAAAAAATCGAATATAAGCCGGTTGAATATCCATCAACTCAGGAAATAATGACTAACATAAGAGAAATTGAGATGGAAATTGGAACGCAAATGGAAGAATTGGAGAAACTTCTGGGATTATAAGTTATAATGGGGCTGATTGTGGTTATGAAGTGCTGTCAAAATTCGGATTTGTAGGGGAAATGAGTATGATGCAAAGCTGAATGCGAATGTGTTCTGCGTATATCCGGTATGGATAATAAATAGTCTATGTGACAAAGTTGAGAAATAATAGTTATAGAATAGAAATATAATTGACATATAAAAATAGCGGTGATAATATGATTATGTAAAGGGCGTTGCCGATATACGGTTAGTCCTTAGATTGGTTATATTTGGATAACCGCTCTGTCTTCCAGGACGTTGGAGCGGTTATTTTTGTGTCTTGGAATCATGGGAACCAAATGAATAACCAAGACTAAAGAAAGCCAAACAGAGGCTTATAATGCCAATAAAGGTTTTTGATGAGGATGATGTAGATGAAAAAATTTAATGAAATATTTATTGATAAAACGAAATATGGAGAGAAAATTCAAACATCCGAATATGAAAAACAAGGTAAACACATTATTGTGGATCAAGGGCAGGCAGAAATTGCTGGTTATACAAATAGAGAAGAAGGTTTATTTAATGAGGTACCAGTTATTATTTTTGGAGACCATACGAGACTTATTAAGTATATAGATGAACCATTTTTTCTTGGTGCAGATGGTGTTAAGGTACTTCGTTCTAAAGAAAAAAATGCAAATTATAAATATTTATATTATGCACTAAAAAGTGCAAAAATACCTAATACGGGATATAATAGACATTTTAAATGGTTAAAAGATGTTGAAATAAACTATCCTGATAGTGTTAAGCAAGAAAAAATTGTCGATATTCTTGATAGAGTTTCAGATGTAATTGAAAAAAGAAAAGCTGAGTTAAGTTATTTAGACACACTCATCAAAGCCCGATTTGTCGAGATGTTTGGTGACCCGATAAGAAATACTCAAAATAGACCAACAACAGAGTTTATAAATGTGGTAAAAATGCAAAGAGGTTTTGATTTGCCTGTTCAAGATAGACAGCAAGATGGAGAGATTCCTGTATATGGTTCGAATGGGGCATTGGATTATCACAATGTAGCAAAGATACATGGAGGTGTTATCACTGGACGTTCTGGAACTATAGGCAAAGTTTTTTATACAGAAGGAGATTTCTGGCCCCTCAATACCTCGTTGTTTTCTGCCGATACACATGGGAATAATGTAATCTATCTTGGTTATTTGCTTCAGCTTTTTGATTTGACAAGATTTGTTGAAGGCACGGGAGTGCCAACATTAAATAGAAATATGTTTCATAATAAGCAGATAATTGATGTACCAATAGATGAACAAAGAGTATTCGCCGCTTTCGTCAACGAGATAGACAAATCTAAATCTGCTGTAAAAAAAGCATTGGATGAAACACAATTATTATTTGATTCTTTAATGCAAGAATATTTTGGCTGAATAAAAAACATGATAAATATAATTGAATAGAAAGGAGGGTATAGATGAGTTATACATTAAAATTATTCGATACAGAATTGTTGAAGTTTGATGTGATAGAGAATTTAGCAGACCCTGTAGTGCATATTTTGTGGCTGGATGAAAGTAAAAAAGAATTATTGCCATTAGGAATGGATGCAACAGATAAAGGACTTGCAAGCTGGCTAAAGCATAGAAGTATACCAAAAAACAGAGCATATGTTAATAGTTTTTTGGCAAAATGCGGTTTGAGTGCCAATCGTCCAATGGATGTTATATTAGTGTGTAAAGGATTATCTTTAAATGATTCTTATTGGATAACTGATGAAACATTTACGGAATCATTTGAAAGCGAAAATTTATACGATAATAATTTTAGCCGTGTTCTTGCATGGACAGCTTTTACCGGATATGGCAGCAGTATTCGTTCGACATTCGCATCGTCACCGGAGTTTACAACTAATGGAATGTTACCGAAGTGCTGGAGAAGATTAAATGATAAGATATATTTATATAAAGGGGCAACTTCTGGTGCATCAAATACAGGAAATGAGCCATATTCAGAACTTTATGCATATATGGTAGCAGAGAGAATGGATATAAATGCAATTCCTTATAGAGCTGCAAAGTGGAAAGGTAATCTCTGTTCAGTATGTGAATTATTTACAAATAAACATCTTTCATATGTGCCTGTTGGAAGGCTTATAAAGTCAGGAGGAATGAAAGCTGTAAGGCAGTTTTACGAGTCCTTAGGACAGCAATTTGTTAGTGCCTTAAATGAAATGATAGTTTTTGATGCTGTTATATGTAATACAGACCGTCACTATGGAAATTTTGGCGTATTAGTTGATAGTGATGCGAATAAAATTGTTGCACCGGCACCATTATTTGACCATGGAAATTCACTTTTTAATCTTGCAGGCGAGGAAAATTGGAAGAGTGAAAAAGTTCTTCAAAATTATGTAGAAACATTATTTCCATGTGTTTATGATGATTTTATTTCAGAAGCAAAAACGGTTATGAATGATGAAATAAAAGAAAAGTTGCGTAAATTACTTACATTTGATATTAAAAAAACAGGTAAGTATAACTATTCATCTAAAAAATTAAAAATAATGAATGAAATAATTAAAACAAGAGTGTCAATACTTTTACAAAACTAGGCCATGCATTTGCATGGCTTAAAATATACTTATGATGGAGCAGGATGTTGGTAAATATGAAAGGAAAACCAACATGGATGAAAAATTAGTTAGCATTTTAAATGAAATGGCAGATTATCTGAATATTGCACAGATGAAAAAACTGCAAGAAGTTTTATTGAAAAATTTGTCTGATGAAACACCGCAAAAAGAAGAAATATCAAATAATGAATATTTAAAAATGTTTATTGATGCTAAACGCATAGAAGGTTGCTCTATGCGAACTTTAAGTTATTATCAAGTAACGGTCGAACATTTGCTGAGTCAGATTACATGTCCAATTAGAAAAATAACAACAGACCAGATACGATGCTATCTAGCAAATTATCAAAAACGTAATAATTGCAGTAAAGTCACGGTTGATAATATAAGGCGGAACATATCAAGCTTTTTTTCGTGGCTGGAGGAAGAAGATTATATATTAAAAAGCCCAATGAGGCGTATTCATAAAATAAAGACAAAACAGGCGGTGAAAGAAATAATTTCAGATGAAATTATTGAACGCCTGCGTGATAACTGTAAATGTTTACGTGATTTGGCAATGATTGATTTGTTGTACTCAACCGGAATACGAGTTGGGGAACTTGTTGGTCTTAACATATCAGATATTAATTTTGAAGAACGTGAATGTGTTGTTTACGGAAAAGGTGATAAAGAAAGACGTGTGTATTTTGATGCAAAGGCAAAATTGCATTTGCAGAATTATATTGAATCACGCGTAGACAATAATCCTGCTTTATTTGTTACATTGGATGCACCATATGACAGAATAAAAATAAGCGGAGTGGAAATACGTATTCGGGAACTTGGAAGAAAACTTGATATTGAAAAAATACATCCGCACAAATTCAGAAGAACAATGGCAACAAGGGCAATTGATAAAGGTATGCCGATTGAGCAGGTTCAAAAAATACTTGGACATTCACAGATTGATACAACTATGAAATATGCAATAGTTAATCAGAACAATGTAAAAACTTCACATAGGAGATATATAGCTTGATGGGGCTGGCTTTATGTAATAATATTTGATTGATTTTTAACTAAAATTCGGATTTGTAGGGGAAATGAGTATGATGCAAAGCTGAATGCGAATGTGTTCTGCGTATATCCGGTATGGATAATAAATAGCCTATGTGACAAAGTTGAGAAATAATAGTTATAGAATAAAAATATAATTGACATATAAAAATAGCGGTGATAATATAATTATGAAAAGGGCGTTGCCGATATATGGTTAGTCCTCAGATTAGTTATTGTTGAATAACCGCTCTGTCTTGCAGGACGTTGGAGCGGTTATTTTTGTGTCTTGGAATCATGGGAACCAAATGAATAACCAAGACTAAAGAAAGCTAAACTGTTGTATTTATGGAAAAATATTATTATAATTGTGGATTTGTGTGGACTTTGAGAAGTCCATAGGGCTGATTGAAAAAAAGAATATATGTTTGACATAGATGCGGTTAAATGCTATTATAATAACAAAGAGGGTGCTACCGATAGACGGTTAGCCTGAAATATTGTTAGTTATAAAAATAACCGCTCAGAGTTTGCAGGACTGGGGCGGTTATTTTTGTGTCTTATCATTGCTCTTAGATCCAACGGAATAACCAAGAGCAAAGCAAGTAATACACAAGCTGATAATGGCTATAAAAAGTTCCGTTGTAAGCATAAGCACAAACCTCCTCAAAAGATTTCCCGAAATGGATTTCTATGTAAACACAGGCTATAACTCCTGCGGAGAAGGCTAACCGCCTACCGAGTAGGGCAGCACCATATATATTATAACAAACATATGTTCTAAAAGCAAGCCTGCAATAATAAAAAGAAAGATTCGTAGGGATGAAGTAGATGAGATTAAAAGATATATGTACCATTTTTATTGATGGTGATTGGATAGAAAGTAAGGATCAATCTGATGAAGGAATAAGATTGATTCAAACTGGAAATATCGGTGAGGGCATATACTTAGAAAAAGAAACAAGAGCTAAATATATATCAGAAGATACATTTGAAAAATTAAAATGTACGGAAGTATATCCAGGTGACATTTTGGTCTCAAGATTACCTGAACCGGTAGGTAGAGCGTGTATTATTCCTGAAAAAAAGGAGCGAATGATAACGGCAGTTGATTGTACAATTTGTAGGCCTGATAAATCTATAGTGAGTAAGGAATATTTGTGCTATTTTATGCGTTCAAATGCTTACTATGCAAGACTATTAGGGAGTGTTACAGGAACGACTAGAAAGAGAATTTCGAGGAAGAATTTGGGAAATGTTGAGTTGGATATTCCTTCAAAGAAAGTACAAAAAGAAGTTGTAAAGCAATTAGATTGCTTGGTTAGTGCAATTGATTCTAGAACTAAGGAACTACAGTTACTCGACGACCTCATCAAAGCCCGATTTGTCGAGATGTTTGGTGACCCGATTATCAATAGTAAAGGTTTGGAAACAAAAGAACTTAATGAAGTTTTAGTGCTAAAAGCTGGAGATTTTACAGCAGCATCAGATATTTCTGTCGAACCAACCGAAATAAACATTTACCCTTGTTATGGTGGTAATGGAATCAGAGGATATGTAGCAGAATATAACCAAGAAGGTGAGTATTCGCTTGTAGGTAGGCAGGGAGCACTAAGTGGGAATGTTCAGTATGCGACGGGGAAATTTAAAAATACGGAACATGCACTATTGGTTAAACCAATAATTCGGATGAATAGTATTTGGTTGAATCAGTTATTGCTCAATCTTGATTTGAAAAGGTATCAAACAGGAGCAGCTCAGCCGGGGTTATCTGTCAAGAATTTGCAGGACATACAGATTATTATGGTACCAATAGATGAACAGAGACAGTTTGCCGCTTTCGTCAACGAGATAGACAAATCTAAATTGCAAAAATTCTCCGCTGCATAAATCAAATTAAATATATTAAAAAACAAGCATAAGAATACAACGAACATGGAGGCATTAAAATGTTTATAAAAGAAGATAATACATACAACGATATAAGAGAAAAATCATTGCTGCAGTGGCTTAATGAGATGGAAAAACATGAAGATGTTGCAGTAAGAGGCGGCGTTAAGCTTGCAAAAGAATATATACAACATCTAAAAGATGAGAATAAAAGGCTTGATTCAGAAAATAAGTTGAAAAATGAATATTTGAAGAAAGTTGTGAAGAAGTAATTGGACATACAGGTTATTAAATCAAAACGTAAAACTATAGGATTGGAAGTTCATATAGATGGCAGAGTCATATTGAGGGCACCTACGAGGATAACCAATCGTGAACTGAATAAATTTATAGATAATCATATGTCATGGATTGAAAGCAAACTGAGTCTGATAGAAAAGAAAAATGCTGATATAATCAGCGTTGCACCGCCGAAAGAAACTATTTCACAAAAAGAACTTGATGCAATTAAAGAAAAGTTTAAAATAAGGGTGCAATATTATTGCAATATTATGGGAGTCAGTGTCAACAGAATATTAATAAAAGACCAGAAGACACGCTGGGGAAGCTGTAGTTCAAAAGGAAATGTGAATTTTAATTATAAGCTGTATTACATGCCGCAGGCACTTATGGACTATGTAATAGTACATGAACTTTCGCATAGAAAATATATGAATCATTCAGATTTATTCTGGAATGAGGTTGAAAAATATTGTCCAGAGTACAGAATGTATAGAAAAGAACTGACAAAATACTTGTAAACTTTACCATTTTACGATAAAATTATACATAGAATATGTTGAAATAGTGACTGTGAGAACATAATCGGATATGTGGAGGGTATACGGGATGACAAATTTTGATTATTTAAAGGAAGAACCTCAATATAATGCATTTTCTAATGTTGCAATATCAGCAGAAAGAATAATTCTTGCTGACCCGCAGGCAAGTATAATTAACAGCAGGCGTGCGATGGAATTCGCTGTAAAGTGGATTTATTCAGTTGACAAAAGGCTTGAACCGCCATATCAGGAAACACTTGTAAGCCTGATGGGGGCTGAGGATTTCAGACAGTTTGTTGGTAATGATATTTATCGTCGGATGGATTATATAAGAAGATGTGGTAATGATACAGCACATACATCAAAGAATCTTGGTTTTAAAGAGGCAATGCTTTGCCTTGAAAATTTATCTATTTTTCTTGATTATGTTGCATGCTGTTATTCAAAACCATATACAAAACATATATTTGATAAAGATATAATTTTAAATCGTAAAGAAAAGATTAAAAAATCCAGAGAAGAGAACAGGGCTGTAAAAGAACAGTTAGAAGCAAAAGAGATAGATTTACAGGCTTTAATTAAAGAAAATGCTGATTTGCGTGAACAGCTTTCTGCTAGAAGTGAAGTACAAAAGGATTTGTACGTTCCAAGTCCGCTTGAAAAGACGGAATATGAGACAAGAAAGCTCTATATAGATGAGATGCTTCGTGATGCAGGCTGGATAAAAGATAAAGACTGGGTTGATGAGGTTGATGTTGAGGGAATGCCTGGCAGAAGCGGCAAAGGACGAGCAGATTATGTTTTATATGATGACATGTTAAAACCGCTTGCGATTGTTGAAGCTAAAAAGACATGTGAAGATTTATCTGTTGGCCGTATTCAGGCAAAGTTATATGCTGACTATTTTGAAGAAAAATATGGAAGAAGACCTGTTATTTTCCTTACCAATGGATTTGAAACACGTATTATAGATGGACAATATCCTGAGAGAATATGTTCACAGATTTATTCTAAGAGAGATTTGGAAAAATGGTTTAATCTCATGTCAATGAGAACAAGCCTCAAATATGTTTCTGTAGATAAAGAAATAGCAGGACGCTATTATCAGGAAGAAGCGGTTAAACGAGTATGTGAAAGTTTTGATGAAAAAAACAGAAGAAAAGCACTGCTTGTAATGGCAACAGGTTCGGGAAAAACGAGAACAGTGATTGCTTTGTGCAAGATTTTATTAGACGCAGGATGGGTAAAGAATATTTTGTTTCTGGCTGACCGTAATTCATTAGTTGTTCAGGCTAAACGAAATTTTGTTAATCTGCTTCCAAAGTTATCGTGTACCAATCTTGTAGAAGAAAAAGATAATTATAATGCGAGATGTGTATTTTCAACATATCAGACTATGATTAACAAAATAGATTCTGTAAAAGATGAGTATGGAAAAATATTTTCATGTGGACATTTTGATTTAATAATATGCGATGAGGCTCATAGGTCTATTTATAACAAATACAAAGATATTTTCAATTATTTTGATGCACCGCTTGTTGGGCTTACAGCTACACCGAAAGATGAAATTGATAAGAATACATATGATATTTTTGAACTTGAAAAAGGTGTTCCTACATATGGATATGACCTTGCACAGGCTGTAAAAGATGAATATCTTGTAAGTTATATGACAGTTGAGACAACTTTGAAAATTCCGGAGGACGGGCTTGAATATGATAACCTTCCGGATGATGAAAAAGAGCAATATGAAGATACATTTACAGATGATAATGGAGACATGCCGGAAAAGATAGCCCCATCGGCTATTAACAGCTGGGTTTTTAATGATGATACAATAAAAGTTGTGCTTGATATTCTGATGGATAAAGGTATAAAAGTTGATTATGGACAAAGACTTGGAAAGACCATAATTTTTGCAAAAAATCATAATCATGCAGAAAAGATATATGAGATTTTTAATAAAAGGTATCCTGACTTAAATGGTTTTGCACAGGTTATTGATAACAAAGTTAAATTTTCCCAGAGTATGATTGATGATTTTTCGGATTCAAAAAAGATGCCGCAGATTGCAATATCTGTAGATATGCTTGATACAGGAATTGATGTTCCTGAAGTTGTTAATCTTGTGTTTTTTAAAAAAGTAATGAGTAAAGCTAAATTCTGGCAGATGATTGGGCGTGGAACAAGAACATGTAAAGGACTTATTGATGGTGAAGACAAGGATAAGTTTTATATATTTGATTTTGGAAGAAATTTTGAATTTTTCAGGGAAAATCCTAATGGTCATGAAGTTAAAAATGTTTTGCCGGTTCAGGGAGCAATTTTTAAGCTCCAATTTGAGATGGTTTATAAATTGCAGGATATGGAATTTCAGAATGAACGATTGATAAAGTACAGAGATGAGCTTATAAGTCAGATGAGTACAAAGGTGGGAGAACTTGAAAAAGATAATTTTGCGGTTCATCAGCATTTGAAATATGTTGAGTTGTATTCTGATAAAAATAGTTATAATAATATTTCGCAATATGATATTAATATGGTGAAAGAGGAGCTGGCACCGCTTATAAAACCTGACAATGATGATATTAATGCAGTTCGGTTTGATGCACTTATGTATGGAATAGAATTAGCTTCGATTATCGGAAATAAACATACGAAAGCCCGCTCTGATTTATTAAAGCGTGTAGATTGTCTTTCACATAAAATGAGCATTGATGAAATAAGAAATCATAAGGATATGATTGAAAAGATTTTGAAAACAGATTATCTGGACAGAGCCGGTATTGATGATTTTGAACATATACGGTCAGAATTAAGAGATTTGATGAAATATACAATATCTGATGTCAAAAAGTATGAAATTGACTGTAATGAAGAAATTTTATCAATGGAATTTCATGAAGCAGAACTTGAGAACGACGATTTGAATAATTATAAAGCTAAAGCAGAATATTATATCAGACAGCATCAGGATAACATTGCAATAGCAAAGTTAAAGACTAACAGACCACTTTCATCTACAGATATAAAAATCCTTGAAGATATTATGTGGAAAGATTTAGGCAGTAAAAAGGATTATGAAGAACAGGTAGGAGAAAAACCACTGGGTGAATTTGTAAGAGAAATTGTAGGACTTGATATGAATGCAGCGAAAGAGGCATTTTCTGAATATCTTGATGAAAAAAGTTATAACAGCAGACAGATTTATTTTGTTAATCAGATAATAGAATATATTGTTCGCAACGGAATAATGAAAGATTTTTCAGTTCTCAGAGAGGCACCTTTTAATAATTATGGAAGTTTTGTGGAACTATATAATAATAATTTGAATGCCTGGAATGGAATTAAAAATATAATTAATTCTATTAATTCTAATGCGGCAGCATAAAATACGAAAGGCAGCATTGCTTGTTATGAAAAAAATATTACTTTTAACGACTGGAGGTACAATAGCATCATCCGATACAGGTTCAGGGCTTATGCCGGTTGCAGGTGCTGACAGACTTTTAAACTATGTGCCGGATGTCAATAAAATATGTAATTTGTATACAATGTCAGTTATGAATATCGACAGTACAAACATGACACCAGAACTTATAATGAAGCTTGCACAGGCAGTAAGTGACAATTACGATAAATATGACGGTTTTGTCATAACGCATGGCACAGATACGATGGCATACAGTGCAGCAGCTTTAAGCTATATGCTTCAAAATCTTGGTAAGCCGGTTGTTTTTACTGGTTCACAGCTTCCAATCGAGGCAGATGGAACAGACGCAATAAACAATCTTTCTGATGCAATACATTTTGCATGTGAAAATATCTGCGGAGTTTATGTTGTATTTAATGGGATTGCGATAATTGGAACACATGCAATGAAAATAAAGACAAGAAGTTTCGATGCATTTGAAAGTGTCAATTATCCTGATATTGCAACGATAAAAAAGGATATTATAGAATATACTGCAAAAGGAAAAAGTATAACAAAAAAAGAAGCTGCACAAAATCTATATGGCAGCAAAGAATTCATTGCGAAGATTAACCTTTGTACGGATGTTATGCCATTGAAAATGTATCCCGGAATTGATGGGAGAGTATTTGATTTTATTAAAAATAATTATCGCGGAGTTGTAATCGAAAGTTTTGGAATTGGCGGAGTTCCTGATAATTATAATGATATATCAACAAAGTTGCGTGAACTGACAGAAGCAGGAACTGCGGTTGCAATCACAACGCAGTGTATGTATGAAGGAATAGATCTTTCAGTCTATGAAGTCGGACAAACACTTGCTAAACAGGGGATAATAAACTGTGCCGATATGACATTTGAAGCATCAGTTATGAAATTAATGTGGGCTCTGGCTGAATTTGATAATATAAAAGATATAAAAGCGTTTATGGAAAAACCATATTTTTATGATAAAAGTTATTAAATAAAAGCTGGATTATTTTATAAAAATAAAAAATATAATGTATATAGTGCATTATGCACAGAAATGGAGGACATATGTTAAAAGACTGGAGTAATGTAATAATTCCCGAAGAAGAAGAAATTAATGAAAGACTCGAAAAAGCAAGAAACAAGCTTGTACAGCAGCAGATTTTGATTATGCAGAAAAAACTGCCTGTTCTTGTGTCTTTTGACGGATGGGGTGCTGCGGGAAAAGGCAGTATTCTTGGTAAGATAATAAAGAATATTGATCCAAGATTTTTTAAAGTTGCTGTTATGGATAAACCAACAGAAGATGAAAAAAGAAGACCTTTTCTTTACAGATATGTGATTAATATTCCGGAGGCTGGCAAGTTTACATTTATGGATGGCGGCTGTCTGGATGAAGTTACAAAACAAAAATTATCAGGTAAAATCACGGACGAAGAATATAAAAGAAAGATTGAGAGCGTAAAACGATTTGAAAGACAGTTGTCAGATAATGGCTATCTCGTTATAAAATTCTTTTTCCATATCGGAGAGCAGGAGCAGAGAAAACGTCTTACAAGACTGCTTGATGATAAGAATACAAGGTGGCGTGTAAGCGAATATGATTGGTGGCAGAGTCAGCATTATAAGAAGTCATTGAAAGCATTTGACCAGTTCATTGATGATACAAGCCAGTCAATTGCACCATGGTATATTATTGATGCTACAGACAAAAAATGGGCACAGCTTCAGATATTAGAGACGTTGGTGCAGGCTATTGATACGGCATTGAAGAATAGCACACTTTCGGTTCCTCTTTTGCAGAATGCTTTTCCTCTTAATAAAATGGAAAAATTATCTGATATAAACCTTAATAAATCATTGTCAGATGAAGAATATGAGTACATGTTAAAGAATTACCAGAAAAAGCTGAATAATCTTCATAATATAATTTACAAGAAAAAAATTCCTGTTATTATTGCTTATGAAGGATGGGATGCGGCAGGCAAAGGCGGAAATATAAGACGAATAACCGAAGCACTTGACCCAAGAGGATATGAAGTGCAGCCGATTGCAAGTCCTGAGCCACATGAAAAGGCAAGGCATTATCTCTGGAGATTTTGGAACAGGCTTCCAAAATCAGGTCATGTTACAGTATTTGACAGAACATGGTATGGACGTGTGATGGTCGAAAGGCTCGAGGGATTCTGCAGTGAAAATGACTGGCAGAGAGCATATGTTGAGATTAATGAATTTGAAAAAGAATTGTCAGACTGGGGAGCAGTAATTGTAAAATTCTGGGTTCAGATTGATAAAGATACTCAGCTTGCAAGATTTAAGGAGCGTGAGAATACACCGGAAAAACGCTGGAAAATTACAGATGAAGACTGGCGTAACAGGGAAAAATGGGATTTGTACGAAAACGCTGTTAATGAGATGTTTGCAAAGACAAATACAACGTATGCACCATGGCATATTTTGGAATCTAATGATAAAAAATATGCAAGAATAAAGGCACTTAAAATATTAATTGATGCGATTGAAGAAAAAATCAAAGAAACTGACTAATTATTTTATGATTATTGACGATATACAAAATATAGGAAAGCATTCCTATAAATGTACATGCAGGGTAGAAACGGAGTTTAACCTTACAGCAATATTATTAAGTTTCAAGGAGGAACAATTATGAGTAGTATTGATTCGGGAAGCATGGGAGCATATGTCAGCAGTGTTGCATCATACAATAGCCAGAATATGGGCAAGACAGGAAAGGCAGATGCAGCGTCGTATTCAGAAAAAACATCTGATATACAGAAAACTTCAGAGGCAGGCAAAAAGTCAAGTGTAAGCGGCAAAACAATAGGAAGTCCGAAGCTTAGCGAAAAAGCTGCCAGGTATTATGAACAGCTTAAAAGCAAATATTCTAATATGGACTTTATCCTTGTAAGTGCTGACCAGAAAGAACAGGCTAAGTCTCAGGCAGGGAGTTATGCTAACGCAAATAAAATGGTCGTTTTAATTGATGAAGAAAAAATCGAGAAAATGGCTGAAGATGAAAATTATCGTAAGCAGTATGAAGGCATTATCGCAAATGCTGCAACAGGGCTTTCATCAATGAGCAGTAAGATATCTGCAACAGGTGCGTCAGTTAAAGGTTTTGGCATGCAGGTTAATGATGATGGAACAGCATCATATTTTGCTGTACTTAAAAAGTCAAGTGCCGCACAGAAGCAGAGAATAGAAAAAAATGCTGAAAAAAAGAAAGAGGCAAAGAAGGCAGAAGCAAAGAAAGCTCAGAAAGAAGCCCAAAAAGAGCGTCTGGAAAAGAGCAGGGATAAGACCGGAAATGTCTCAGATGACGATGATGATACAGTAACTATAACAGCATCATCAATTGATGAACTGCTTGATAAGATTCAGGCACAGAATCAATTGTTTATGAGTGATAATGTTCAGACTGAAGATGAAAAGAAGGTAGGACAGAAATTTGATTTCAGTGTATAAAAGAGACAGTGATGCTAATAGCAATGCACTCAGTCAGGATACCGCATTTAATGGAATTAAAGCATCTACTGATAAGAGAGTAAAAAGTTCCGCCAAAAAAAATTCCGTGTTTGCCGGAGATTTGAATTTGTCGGACAGTACAGCAAGCAGAATCGAACAGAAGAGAAACGGTGCAAGAAAGCAGGCTAAAAAGCTGATTCAGGATGCATGGGATAAAGATACAAAAGCACTTGGTTCAATTCAGGATATGGAGAAAGACAAGGCAGACAAGGTCAATGAGATTACCGATTTAAAAGCAAAAGCTGCATATCTTGAAAAAGATAAAAAGGCTGCTGCCGAGGAGTACGGAATTGACCCTGATTCGCAGGAACAGAAAGATCTTGAGCTTCTTGAGAAATATCAGAATAATAAAGCCGGTGTAGAAAATTCCCATTTCAGCGAAGATGAGGTTAATCGTTTGAAAGAACTACAGAATGAACCGCTTACCGATTATCAGAAACAGGTTTTAAAATTTAATGCATCAAAAAATGCAATTTTGCAGGACGCCGGCATGAAAGAAGAAAAAGTTATTTCCATGCATGAATCAATAAATCTTGCAAAATTAGACATGTTAAAGTCCCAGACTATGATTAAAGCTGATGATGCAGCTGGTGCAGTTATTGATGCGGCAGAGGATGAGATATTCGGCATGCTTATAGCTGATGGCAAAGAAAAGCTTGACGAAGATGCAAAAGAGACGCAGGAAAAAGCTGATGATGCATCCCAAAAACGTGAAGAACGTGAAGAAAAGATTGAAGAAAACAGGCAGGAACGCAAAGAACAGGAAGAGATTCTTAGCAAAGATGCTGATGCTGACAAGCTTGAACAAAATCTTTCTTTACAGAAACAGTCAGATAATAATATCACTGATGTTCAGAAGAATATCCAGCGAATGATAAAAGAAAAAGGTCTGGTCAATGAAGATATTAAAGGAATCGAGATTGATTTGACCTTTTAAGAAGATTGATAACTATTTTACACGGATGTAAGAAACTTGCTACGGATGGCACATTTATTTGTGCTGTCCGTTTTTTTGGTTTACATATATTGGGGAAGGAGATTTTTATGAGTGATGTACAGAGTGCGGTAAACAGCTTTAAACTTAGTTTTTTCAAAAATAATAAGACACAAAATAATAATAAAGTGACTGAAAAGCTGTTTGCCAAATATAAGCTAAAATCCGAAGATGAACAACAAAAGGAATCACAGGTAGACACAAGTACGATAGGACTTGCGTTAAAAGATGCAGTGGATTCGATATTTGACCCGACAACCGGCATGTCAGATGAAGAAAAAAAGAAATTTATAGACAAACTTTATAAAAAAATAAAATCAGGCAAGAAACTTTCGGCTGACGAAATGCAATATTTGAGAATGAATGACCCGGTCACATATGCAAAAATGGCAAAAGTACAGATTCAGAGAAAGGCACTTGAAAGCAGACTTAAACAGGCAAAGTCCAAAGAAGAGGCATTAGAAATATATACCAGTGCAAAATCAAGGATAAGTGATGACGACCCGGCAAGAGAAGAATTGAATGCAGCATATGATGATGCATATGGTGAATTTAAAAAATCAGAGCAGTATAAAAAACTGCCTGCAACAGAAAAAGAAGCAAAGGAGAAAGAAAAAAATGGCACAAGTAGGAGCAGTTGGAACAAAGACATCACAGGAGACACAGAATTCACAGAAAACGAAGAAGAAACATACGAATTCGGAATTTCTGGAGATTTTGAGGGAGAGGAATGAGGAACTGAAAGAAAAAATCCTCAATGGTGAAACAGAAGAATCGGTTGCAATCGGAGCAGGTTCGTATACGAAATCTGAATGGAGCAAGTTTTTGAAGGATTTTGATGATGCACAGGATATGATAAAACAGCAGATTCGAGAAGAAATAACAAAGCGTGTAGAAAAGCAGGAAAAAATTGAAGAAATTGAAGATGAAAAATTTGAGAAAGATATAGATAAAGATATACAGGATAAAAAAGAATTAGAAAAAGAATATGGATATGCACAAAAATTTTAATATATAAAACAATTTCCGCATAAGTTTAGAAACCCCGGCAGGCAAGAAGAAAAGGTCTGCCGGGATTTTTATGTCAAATATGGTAATAAAAAAATATTTTGAAATTCAAAATAATTGTTGACAGCACATATAGAGTTGTGATATAAAAATAATTGTTTGATAATCAAAGTAAGATAATCAAAATATAAGATTATCAAACTAAAAAGCAGTAATTGTTCTGCGGAAAGTGACAGATATGTATTTATGAAAGCTACGATTATTGGAACGGGAAGTTATATTCCTGAGTACATACTTACGAATCAGGAACTTTCAACAATGGTTGAAACTGATGATGAGTGGATTGTAACGAGAACGGGTATCAGTGAGAGAAGAATACAAAAATCGGGTGATGTTGCTGATATGGCAGTCAATGCCGCATTAAAGGCACTTGATAATGCAGGGATTAATTCAGAGGATATTGACTTGATAATAGCAGCTACTTCAACACCTGATTATCTGTTTCCTAATTGCTCATCAATAATCCAGAAGAATACAGGTGCAATAAATGCAGTGTGCTTTGATATAAGTGCGGCGTGTTCGGGATTTATTATGGCATTATCTGCCGCAAAAGCTTACATTGAGGCAGGAATGTATAAGAAAGTTCTCATTGTATGCAGTGAAAAAATGTCTGGAATAACAGACTGGAAGGACAGAAGTACATGTATCCTTTTTGGCGACGGTGCAGGAGCATGTGTTGTTGAAAGCAGTGAGCAAGAAGGTGTGAAATCAGTCGATTTACACAATGAAGGAATGCTAGGAGAAGTTCTTACCGCAAAAAGAAATGAAAATATAGTAATGAATGGGCAGGAAGTATTTAAGTTTGCGGTAAAAAAAGTTCCTGAAACAATTAATACATTGTTAAAAAAAGAAAATACAGATGCAGAAGATATAAAATATTTTATTTTACATCAGGCAAACGTAAGGATTATTGAGAGTGTAGCAAAAAGATTGGGTATAGATATGAACAGATTTCCGGTGAACCTGTCCAGATACGGAAATACATCATCAGCCAGTATACCGATTCTGCTTGATGAGCTGAATCGTGAAAATAAACTGCAAAATGAAGACCTGCTTGTATTTGCGGGATTTGGTGCAGGATTAAACTGGGGCAGTATTCTTGTAAAATGGAACTGCCATAAATCTTGACGATAACGTCATTACTAAAAATTGCAGTATTCACTGTAAGAATGTAAAAAGAAAGGATTTTTATTATGTTTGAAAAGATTAGAGATTTAGTAGCAGAGCAGCTTGGAGTAAATAAGGATGACATTAAGCCGGAAAGCAGATTCAAAGAAGATCTTAATGCAGATTCACTTGATTTATTTGAGCTTATCATGAGCCTTGAGGAGGAATATTCAACAGAAATTCCTACAGACGAACTTGAAAATCTCACAACAATACAGTCAGTAATCGATTATCTTGGAGCAAAAGGAATAGCATAATGGAAACAAGAGTAACAAAGCTTCTTGGCATAGAATATCCGATAATTCAAGGCGGAATGGCATGGGTTGCCAATGCAAATCTTGCGGCTAATGTGAGTAAGGCTGGCGGAATCGGATTCATCGGTGCTGCCAATGCACCGGGAGAATGGGTGAGAAGTGAAATAAGAAAAACAAGAGAAATAACAGATAAACCAGTCGGAGTAAATATTATGCTTTTAAGCGAGCATATAGATGAAGTTGCACAGGTTGTTGTTGAAGAGAAAGTATCTGTTGTATCAACAGGAGCAGGAAATCCCGGAAAATACATGAAAATGTGGAAAGATGCAGGAATTAAAGTTATGCCGGTTGTAGCATCAGTTGCACTTGCAAAACTTATGGAGAGAGCAGGTGCTGATATGGTTATAGCTGAAGGAATGGAATCAGGTGGGCATATCGGTGAGCAGACTACAATGACACTTGTTCCACAGGTGGCTGATGCAGTTTCAATTCCTGTAGTAGCAGCTGGTGGAATTGCAGATGCAAGAGGATTCTGTGCAGCATTTATGCTTGGTGCCGAGGCTGTACAGATGGGAACACGTTTTGTTGTTGCCAAAGAATCAGATGTTCATCAGCTTTACAAAGACAGAATAATAGCAGCAAGGGATATAGATTCTGTTGTTACAGGAAGAAGTACGGGACATCCGGTCAGGTCTTTAAGAAATGAAATGACCAGGCAGTATCTTAATATGGAAAAAGAAAATGTATCATTTGAAGAACTTGAACATCTTACACTAGGCGCTTTACGTAAAGCAGTTGTCGATGGTGATGTAAAAATGGGAACTGTAATGGCCGGTCAGGTTGCGGGAATGGTAAAAAAAGAACAGACATGCAAAGAGATAATTACAGAAATAATGGATGATGCACATAAAGTGTTTAACAGTGTAAAATTTTAGAGGAGTTTCGTATGGGAAAGACAGTCATTATGTTTCCGGGACAGGGAGCACAAAAGATTGGAATGTCACAGGAATTTTATGAAAAATATAAAGTGAGCCGTGATTGCTTTGAAAAGGCTGAAAATGTAACGGGATTAGACATGACTAATCTGATTTTTAAAGAAAATGAAAATCTTGATAAGACAGAATATACGCAGATAGCATTGTATACAGCTGAAATGGCAGCTTTTTATGCAGGAGTGGAGGAAGGTCTGACATTTGACTGTGCAATCGGGCTTTCCCTTGGGGAGTACAGTGCAATGACAGCCTGTGGTGCAATAGATTTTGAAGATTGTGCGTCTCTTGTGAGAAACCGTGGAATTTATATGGAAACAGCGGTTCCTGACGGACATGGAGCTATGGCAGCCGTTATCGGACTGGACTCCGGTAAAATAGAAGAAGTTATATGTCGCAGCGGATTAGATAATGTAGGGATTGCAAACTATAACTGTCCGGGACAGATTGTTATTTCAGGTGAGGCTGAAAATATAACAAAAATTATGGAAGACTTAAAAAATGCGGGAGCAAAAAGAGTCCTAAAGCTTAATGTAAGCGGACCGTTTCATTCACCTATGCTTGCACAGGCAGGAGAAAAATTAAAAAAGGATTTGGAAAAGGTAAATATTAAAAATCCACATATTCCATATTATGCCAATTATACGGCGGAACTTATTGATAAAAATACATCTACTGAATATATAAAGAGCATTCTTTCAAAACAGGTCAGCGGTTCTGTCAGATTCGAGCAGTCGGTAAGAAAGCTGATTGAATCGGGATTTGACAGATTTATAGAAATCGGTCCGGGTGATACACTCACAGGATTTGTTAAAAGAATTGCAAAGGACATGAAAGTTGAAGGATTGGTATATGAAAAGATTTGAAAATAAAATTGTGCTGGTAACAGGGGCAGGACGTGGAATCGGTGCGTCAATAGCCAAGCGTTTTGCATCAGAAGGTGCAGAAGTAATAGTTAATTACAGCGGAAATGACGAGGCAGCACAAAAGACTGTTGATGAGATAACAGCGACAGGCGGACAGGCACAAAAATATAAGTGCAGTGTGAATGACAGTGAAAGTGTCAAAGTCATGATAGATGAAATAATTAAAAAATTTGGAAGAATTGATATTCTTGTTAATAATGCCGGAATAACAAAAGACGGACTTATGCTCAGAATGACTGATGAAGATTTTGACAGGGTAATAGATGTCAATCTGAAAGGAACATTTAACTGCACTAAATATGTATCAAAATACATGTTAAAACAAAAGTCAGGAAAAATTATCAATATTTCTTCTGTGGTGGGACTTTCCGGAAATGCTGGACAGGTAAATTACAGTGCCTCAAAGGCTGGAATTATTGGTATTACGAAATCAGCGGCAAAAGAACTTTCAAGCAGGGGAATTACTGTAAATGCAGTTGCACCCGGATATGTTGACACTGACATGACAAAAGTGCTTTCAGACAATATCAGAAATGAAATTCTTAAAAATATACCATTACAAAGAATGGGCAATGTGGAAGACATAAGTAATTGCGTTGCATTTCTTGCATCTGAAGATGCTTCATATATAACAGGACAGGTAATATCTGTAGACGGAGGTATGCATATATAATGAGAAGAGTAGTAGTTACAGGACTTGGTGCAGTCACACCAATTGGACTTAATACAGATGATTTCTGGGATGCGATAAAGAAAAATACAGTTGGTATAGACACAATAACTTCTTTTGATTCATCAGAATATAAAGCACATCTTGCAGCTGAAGTAAAAGGATTTAATGCAGCTGACTGTATGGATTTCAAGGCTTCAAGGAGAATGGAAAAGTTCAGCCAGTATGCAGTAGCAGCTGCATTTGAAGCTTTAAAGGATTCAGGACTTAATATTGAAAATGAAGATGCATATATGGCAGGTGTTTCAGTAGGTTCAGGAATTGGCAGTTTATCAGCAATGGAAAACAGCCACAAAAAACTTCTCGAAAAGGGACCATCAAGAATCAACCCGCTTCTTGTTCCTATGATGATAACTAATATGGCAGCAGGAAATGTATCAATACAGCTTGGGTTGAAAGGTAAAAGCATAAATGTTGTAACTGCTTGTGCAACAGGTACTAATTCAATAGGTGAGGCGTACAGAAGCATACAGCATGGGGAAGCCGATATTATGTTCGCAGGAGGTACAGAAAGTGCGGTTACACCTATTGGCATAGGCGGATTTGCAGCACTTACGGCATTGTCTGAATCAACAGACCCGTTAAAAGCATCTCTTCCGTTTGACAAAAATAGAAATGGATTTGTTATGGGAGAGGGAGCCGGTGTAGTTGTTCTTGAAGAACTTGAGCATGCATTGAAGAGAAACGCACATATCTATGCAGAAGTAGCAGGATATGGATGTACATCTGATGCTTATCATATCACTTCGCCGATGGAAGACGGAAGTGCTGCTGCCCACGCAATGGAACTTGCAATGAAAGAGGCAGGGCTTGCACCGGAGGATATAGATTATATTAATGCACACGGAACAGGCACACATCACAATGACTTATTTGAGACAAGAGCGATAAAATCAGCATTTAAAGAAGATGCAAAAAGAGTTCCGATAAGTTCAACAAAATCTATGATAGGCCATCTTCTTGGTGCGGCAGGTGCAGTCGAGTTTATCGCATGTGTAAAATCAATACAGGATGGATATATACATCCGAATGTCGGACTGACTGAAACGGAAGAAGAGATGAACCTTAATTATGTCAGGGATAAAGGAATTAATTGCGATGTAAATGCAGTGATATCCAATTCACTCGGATTCGGAGGACATAATGCCTCAATACTTATAAAAAAATATATTGCTTAAAGGAGGGCTTATATCATGGAATTAGACAGTGTGCTTAAACTTATTAATGCCGTGTCGGATTCATCGCTTACAAGCTTTACGCTCGATGACGGCAATACCAAACTATCTTTTGCGGCAGACAGGGCCGAGGTTATAAAGAATAATGAATTTTCAATTGTAAGAAATACAAAAGAAGAACAAAACAGTTCTTATGAACATCATGAGAATGATAATATTGCGGTAGACAGTACAAATGTAGTTTCATCACCGCTTGTAGGAATTTTTTACAGTGCCGCATCACCTGATGAAAAAGATTTTGTCAGTGTCGGTGATACAGTGAAAAAAGGGCAGGTTTTAGGAATTGTTGAGGCAATGAAGCTTATGAATGAAATAGAAAGTGAGTATGACGGAGTTGTCAAAGAAATACTTGTAGATAATGAACAGATGGTTGAGTACGGTCAGCCGATGTTTGTTATTGAATAAAATGTAATAGGCAGTCAGTTTATAAAAATATTTAAGGAGTCAGAAATGTTACTTAATACAAAACAGATTATGGAAATCATTCCACATCGTCATCCTTTTCTGCTTGTCGATACAATTGAAAGCATGATTCCGGGAAAAAGTGCTGTTGGATATAAATGCGTCACATATGACGAGCCGTTTTTCAGCGGACATTTTCCTGATGAACCTGTAATGCCTGGAGTTTTACAGATTGAAGCATGTGCACAGGTAGGGGCAGTTGCGATACTTTCGCTTGAAGAAAACAGGGGAAAGACAGCATATTTTGGTGCAATAAACAATGCAAGATTTAAAAGAAAGGTAGTTCCGGGAGACCGTCTTCGCATGGAATGTGAAATCATAAAACAGAAAGGACCTCTCGGTATAGGAAAGGCAGTTGCAACAGTTGATGGGGAAACAGCACTTACAGCTGAACTTACATTTATGATTCAATAAGTGATGTGCAGAATTTCCGTAAAAGCCTGCAGCATTGTGTTGTTGTTTTACAGAATTTACAAAAATGGAGATATATTATGTTTAGTAAGGTTTTAATTGCAAACAGAGGCGAAATTGCAGTAAGAATAATCCGTGCATGCAGGGAAATGGGAATAAGAACAGTGGCAGTTTATTCTGAAGCAGATAAAGATGCACTGCATACACAGCTGGCGGATGAAAGTGTCTGCATAGGAAAGGCACAGGCTCTTGACAGTTACCTTAACATGGAAAGGATACTCAGTGCGACAGTTGCTTCGGGAGCTGAGGCAATTCACCCCGGATTCGGATTTTTGTCTGAAAACAGTAAATTTGCAGAGCTTTGTGATAAATGTAATATAACATTTATCGGACCGTCAGCTGAAGTAATTGAAAAAACAGGTAATAAACAGGAAGCAAGAAATACTATGATAAAAGCAGGTGTTCCGGTTATTCCGGGAACTAAAGAACCTGTAATGGATGCCGGAAGGGGAAAAGAGATTGCCGCTTCAATCGGGTATCCTGTTATGATAAAAGCTGCTCTAGGTGGTGGTGGCAAGGGCATGCGTGCTGTATATGATGAAAAAGATTTTGAAAAAGAGTTTAATAATGCACAGCGTGAAGCCATAAATGGATTTGCCGATGGTACTATGTATATTGAGAAGTATATAGAGAATCCACGTCATATAGAATTTCAGATACTTGCTGATAATTATGGAAATGTAATTCATCTTGGGGAGAGGGATTGTTCGATACAGAGAAATCATCAGAAAATGGTTGAAGAATCACCATCTGCTGCTCTTGACGAAAAAACGAGGCAGCAAATGGGCGAGATGGCAGTAAAAGCAGCGAGAGCAGTAGGATATACTAATGCCGGAACTGTAGAATTTCTGCTTGATAAAAATAAAAATTTTTATTTTATGGAAGTAAATACGAGAATTCAGGTTGAGCACGGCGTCACAGAGATGATGACAGGCGTTGACCTTATAAAAGAACAGATAAAAATAGCATCCGGGGAGCATCTTGCAATAAAGCAGCAGGATGTAAAGCTTTCAGGTGCTGCAATAGAAATGAGGATTAATGCAGAAAATCCTTATAAAAAATTTGCTCCATGTCCTGGAAAAATCAGTGATTTGCATATTCCGGGAGGAAATGAAGTGCGGGTTGATACGGCAGTGTATACAGGATATACAATTCCACCGTTTTACGACTCAATGATTATGAAAATTATAGTTCACGATAAAGATCGCAGACAGGCAATCAATAAAATGAAAAGCGTTCTGGGTGAAGTAGTTATAGATGGTATTACAACAAATCGTGATTTTCAATATGAAATCTGCAATAATAAGCGGTTTGAGACAGGTGATATAACAACTGACTTTATTGCACAGGAATTTCCTGACTTTATATAATATATATCAGTATTATTTTATACTGGTATATTGTGTACATGAATTTTGATGTTGTGAAAAGGAGAGAACATCATGCATCTTAATTTTTTATTTAAAAAAGATAATGATAATATATCAAAAAAAGGAAAAGTTAATGTTCCGGACGGGCTGTTTACCAAATGTCCGAAATGCTCAAAGATGATACTTACAGAGGAGCTTTTCCTTGATAATTGTGTGTGCCATTCATGCGGATATTACTTTAAAATAGATGCGAAAACAAGAATATCAATGGTTATAGACAAAGACACGTTTGAAGAATGGGACACAGGCATAGAAGAAAAAAATCCGTGTGATTTTGAAGGATATATACAAAAAACGGCTGATTTAAAGTCTAAAACAGGGCTTGACGAAGCAATAGTTACAGGAAAAGGGAAAATAGACGGAAAAGATACAGTAATAGGGGTCTGCGACACACGTTTTCTTATGGGAAGCATGGGAAAAGTTGTCGGTGAGAAGCTTACAAGGGCGTTTGAAAAGGCTACACAATTAAAACTTCCTGTTATTGTATTTACATGTTCAGGCGGCGCAAGGATGCAGGAGGGCATAATTTCTCTTATGCAGATGGCAAAGACAAGTGCTGCAATAAAAAAACATGATGAGGCAGGACTTTTGTATACAGTGGTGCTTACTGACCCGACAACCGGCGGCGTTACGGCAAGCTTTGCAATGCTTGGAGATATCATTCTTGCGGAACCAGGGGCTCTTATTGGGTTCGCAGGACCGCGTGTAATAAGACAGACAATAGGACAGGAACTTCCTAAGGGATTTCAGCGTGCGGAATTTCTTCTTGAACACGGAATTATTGACAATATTGTTGAAAGAAAAGATTTGAAGCAGACACTGTCGCTTATAATAAAGCTTCACAGTAAATGCGACAATAAAATGGAAGATTATAAAAAATATCTCAGTGATAAGATGAATGAACTGAAATATAAATATGAATATGAATATGATGAAGATAAAAATCATTTGAATTCATGGGAGAAAGTGCAGGCGGCAAGAAGCAGCATGCGTCCTACGGCTCTTGAATATATAGACAGGCTCACAAAGAATTTTTACGAACTTCACGGAGATAGATTATATGGAGATGATAAGTCTATAATTGGAGGAATTGCAATGTTCGGCAAGCAGCCCGTTACCGTTGTCGGACTCCAGAAAGGTATGGATACAAAGGATAATATATACAGAAATTTTGGAATGCCACAACCGGAGGGGTATAGAAAATCACTGCGTCTGATTAAACAGGCGGAAAAATTCCACAGACCTGTAATATGTTTCGTTGATACACCGGGTGCATATCCGGGAATGGGAGCAGAAGAACGTGGACAGGGTCGTGCAATTGCTGATAATCTATTTGAAATGTCAGATATAAAAACGCCTGTACTTACAATTGTGACAGGCGAAGGCGGAAGCGGTGGTGCATTGGCACTGGCTGTTGCTGATGAAGTATGGATGATGGAAAATTCCATTTATTCAATACTATCGCCTGAAGGATTTGCAAGTATTCTTTATAAAGATGCAAAAATGGCAGAAAAAGCAAGCGAAGATATGAAAATCACAGCAAAAGACCTGTTGGACATGGGCGTGATAGAAAAGATAATTCCCGAATATGGAATCATGACAAGAGAAAAATTAGGTTTTATTGGATTATATATGAAAACCGCTATAGCGGATTTTCTTATAAAAACACAGAAAATGATGCCGGAGGAGCTTATTTGTAAAAGATATGACAGATTTAGAAAGTTTTAATAAACATATTTTACTAAAAGAAAAAAATATTATTCCGCTTATGCAGGGCGGGATGGGTGTAGGAGTAAGTTTTTCGGGGCTTGCAGGAGCCGTTGCATCATGTAATGCCATAGGAATTATATCAACTGCACAGGCCGGTTTTGCAGAACCTGATTTTGAGACAAATACGCTTCAAAGCTGCCTTAGGGCAATAGACAGACAGATAAAAAGAGCAAAAGAAATAGCACAGGGACGTGGACTTGTAGGTGTGAATGTGATGACTGCGTTAAGACATTACAAAGAGCATGTAGCACAGGCAGTAAGAAGCGGTGCGGACATTATTGTATGCGGAGCCGGGCTTCCGCTTGATTTGCCGGGAATTGTCCGTGACGAATGTGAAATGTCGGGTGTTAAAAAGCCTCTTATAGCACCTATTGTATCATCTCAGCGTGCGGCTAAGCTTATATTGAAGCACTGGAGTGCAAAATATAATGACAGTCCGGATATTGTGGTTGTCGAAGGCCCTCTTGCGGGAGGACATCTAGGTTATACAAAGGATGAAGCACAGAATCCAGCAGCAGTTGATTTTTATAAGATAATAAAAGATGTAGCGGAATGTGTAAAAGAATATAGTGAAAAATTTTCAAAAAAAATTCTTATAGCAGCAGGAGGCGGCATTTACACAAAAGAAGATGCACAGAAAGTATTAGAGAGTGGGGCGGATATGATTCAGGTTGCAAGCCGTTTTGTTGCCACATACGAGTGTGATGCTGCACCAGAATATAAAAATGCTTATATAAATGCCACTCAAAAAGATATTCAGATTATAAAAAGTCCGGTTGGCATGCCGGGCAGGGCGATAAGAAATAAATTTGTCCAAAGAATCGAAAAAGAAAATATACCTGTAAAAAAATGTCTTTCGTGTCTTTCACACTGTAACCCATCGCAGATACCATATTGCATAACCAATGCACTTATCAATGCGGTAAAAGGTGATGTGGATAACGGACTTATTTTCTGCGGAGGCAGAGTCGGAAGCATTGGCAGGCTTCAGACGGTAAAAGATGTAATTGAGGAACTTGGGATAAATGTATCACAGTAAATATGCGGGTTGATACATATGTCACCTGTTATAAATCTTCCTTTTTTTGTAATATTCTATTGTAAAAATTACAACAAAAGGAGGATTTTTTATGTGTGCAAAAAACAAAAAATTAAAAAAATTTCTTTGCTTGTCTGCGGCGGCCATGCTGGCATTTTTAATGTGTGCAGCATGTCTGTTAGTTCCGGCAAAGGGAGAAAATGGTCCGTGTGATACGGGTGATTGGGCATTTGCTTATATTTCAGTCGGAAACGATGGTGATTCGAGCAATCCGCAGGGAGAATACAAGACTATATATTCTGCCAACTCAAAAGATATTTCAACAGTGGAAGGAATATCTTACGACAGAGCTTCAAACACCCTTACAATCGAAAATTACAATAATACAAAAAACAGAATTGCAATGAATATGATGGGTGATGATTTCAAAATCAACATAAAAGGTGAAAATCATATCGGAGAACTTACTTCATACGGTGATGGCTGGGGCGGAAGCATAACACTTACCGGAAACGGTACGCTGTACATTAACGAAAACAAGTCCTATGAAATGGGCATTTATATGAATGCCGAGAATACAAAATCAGTGATTACTGTCGGACCTGAATGTAGTGTATATGTATATTCGGGACGGAATGCCATCGTATCTTCATCAAATACTACAAGCGATATAATAAAAGCAGAAAGCAAAATTAGTACACAGCTTCAGACAGAAGTAACTCATCCTGTAAAAATGACAATGATATTTGCAGGTTATTTCAGCGATACATTAGAACCTTGGGAAGGTAATGTGTATACAAAGGAAGGCGACAGTGCAAAATATGACTGTTTAAAATCAACAAAATCTGACGGAACAGTAACTTATTGTTATTATGAGTTAAAGAAATACGACGGTTTCGACAAAGGCTATATAGGCGTTAAAAAAGAAGAGTTAAGCGAAAAGTCATCTGATTATAAGATGACAGACGAGATTGTAAAATGGTATAGTGCAGATTCTCTCAGCGGTTCTACTTCAGCTCTCGTAAAAGATACAAAGACAGGCGAAGAAGCATATGCCGTAGTATCAAAATATGAAAATTCTAAGGGCTATCTTTGCAAGATAATCGCAAATTTCGGTATTGATGAATATAATCAGGAGACATGTCTTGTTGATATTGATAATCCTGTTGCTGATATTGAAAATCCTAACGAATATTATGTTAAGCTTCCTGACGGTTACGAGGCTGTCGGCGAGGAGATGACCAATATTTATAATGTGTCTGTAAAGAATGAAAAGGTAGAGTTTATCGGTTCATCTGCAGCTCCGGATGATAAAAATAACGATGTCAAAAAAGATGAAGAAGTAATTGAAATTCCGTCAGATGACAAGACTGTCGAAGCGGACGATTTCAACGAGATAATCAACAAAAATCAGGATTCTGATGTAATTATCAATTCTAATAACGATATTTCGTTTAAGTTTGAAAAAGGTACTATGAATCAGGTTGATGGTGTTGATAAATACGATTTTACAACAGAAGTTGTAAAGGAAGTTGAAAATGCCGGAAAGCTCCCTGCCGGGGTAACATCAGAAAACTTTATTCAGAAAATTGATTTCGCATATTCGGGACAGCTTCCTGCAAAGGCGGAAATCAAGATACCTGTAGGAACACAGTATGCAGGTCGTACACTTTATTACAGCAGACTTTACGATGACGGCACAATCGAAAATATTATGTCGGCAGCAGTTGATGAAAATGGTGTTATAACAGTTGAACAGGACCACTGTTCTGTATATCTTCTTACAACAACAAAGCTTACACAGACTCACGTGAGCGGTTCAGGTACGCAGGCAGCTGCACCTAATACGGGGGACAGTGCACCTTTAGCGTTTATGTTACTCGCAGTTGTTATCAGCAGCTTTGTATTAACTGTTATTGGTATTGTAAAGAAACATAAAAATTCAGTTTTTTATTAAAAACATTGTCTGATTCAGTTTTAGCATACAAAAATATATGATATACTCTGATTAAAGCGACAACAGTGTTAAAGTGCGTGTATGTACGGACTGTGCGGCTGTTGCCGACTATGTAAAACTGAAAGGGACAATAATTAATGGAAAATAAAGAGATAAAAGGTATCATTCATTCAATTGAAAGTTTTGGCTCCGTAGATGGACCGGGTGTGAGGTATATCGTATTTTTGCAGGGCTGCCGTATGCGTTGCAGATACTGCCACAATCCCGACACATGGGCTTTAAATGACAAGAACTCCTATGAGGAAACTCCGGCCGAGACATTAAAGAAGGCTATGAGATTCAAGGCTTATTGGAAGGAAACAGGCGGAATAACTGTGAGCGGCGGAGAGGCACTTTTACAGATTGATTATGTGACAGAGCTTTTCAGGCTTGCAAAAGAACAGGGAGTTCATACGACACTTGACACATCAGGTAATCCGTTTACAAGGGAAGAGCCGTTCTTTAGCAAATTTAACGAACTTTTAAAATATACAGATTTATTCCTTCTTGATATTAAGCATATTGATCCTGTTAAGCACAAGGATTTAACACAGTGGGATAACTCTAATATTCTTGATATGGCAAAATATCTTTCTGATAACGGCAAGAAGATGTGGATTAGAAATGTATTAGTTCCGGGTTATACTGATGGTGAAGAGGATTTACAGAAATTAAGCGACTTTATCTCTTCGTTAAAGACAATTGACCGTGTTGAGGTACTTCCATATCATACACTTGGCGTATTTAAGTGGAAAGAATTAGGAATCGATTATACACTGGAAGGTGTCAGTCCACCTGATGGTGAGCTTATCAAAAAAGCAAATGATATTTTAAAAACAAGTGAATACAAGGGCTACCTTAACAGACAGTAAAATTATTAGCCCATTTTTAGCTTCCCGGTCATTTCATATGGCCGGGAAGTTGATTTATATCGGTAAAAAATGTATAATATAAATATTATAACCTGATACAGAATTTTTTAACAATATATTGAGCAGGAGTGCAAAAGTTATGGAGAGATTAGTGGATTTACATGTGCATCTTGATGGCTCGCTCTCACTTGAAACTGTAAAGGAGCTTGCCGCAAGACAAGGAATTGAGATTCAAAACGATGACATACTTATTAAAAAACTTCAGGTTTCAAAAGATTGCCGTGATTTGAATGAATATCTTACAAAATTTGAATATCCGCTTATGCTGTTACAGACCATTGATTCGATAGAATATGCGGTTTATTCGCTTATGAAAAGGCAGTCGGAACAGAATCTTTTGTACAGTGAGATTCGCTTTGCACCTCAGCTTCACACAAAAAAAGGACTTTCACAGGAAGAAGTTGTAACAGCTTCCCTGAAAGGAAGACAAAAATATTTCGATGAATTAAGGCAGAAAGAAAATATAAAAGAAGGTGACATCCCCTCTTTTTACAGCAATATTATATTGTGCTGCATGAGAGGAAACGGCAACGAGAGGGAAAATGAGGAGACAATAAGGATAGCCGCAGAGTTTCTCAGTGATTCGGATGGGGTTGTTGCAGTTGACCTTGCGGGGGCAGAAGCCCTGTTTCCCACATCGGATTATGAAAAGCTATTTGCACATGCGAGAGCTGAGGGGATTCCTTTTACAATACATGCGGGTGAGGCGGCAGGACCCGAAAGTATCAGACAGGCTGTTGATTACGGCACAGCAAGGATAGGTCATGGGGTAAATTGTATACATGATAAAAATTTGATGAATATTATTGCAGAAAAAGGCATAACATTGGAGTTGTGTCCGACAAGCAATCTCAATACCAAAATTGTCAATGATATAAAAGACTATCCTATAGATAAAATTATAAATAATAAAATTAAAGCTACAATAAACACAGACAACATGACAGTTTCGGGAACTGATGAGGCATCGGAGATGAAGCTTATATGCGATACGTTCGGTTACGATGGGAATATGAGAAGAATATTTGTAAATAATGCGATAGATGCCGCATTTTTATCAGATGAAATGAAAGAGAAATTAAGGGGTAATTTATAAAATGAAGGTAAATGAACTTTTTTGCAGGGAGTGTGTTGAGCAGATATATGTACCTGATGTAGTCAGAGTTGATTTATTAAGTATTATTGAAGAAAAGTTAAAAAAAGCTGGATTTTACTACAGAATTGCTTACAGGGTGAAAGCGGTAGATTCTACAGTTGATAAATTGCAGTTTAAAGATTACAGACGTCCGGGGACGGAAAATGAAGATAAAAAGATGCAGGATTTAATCGGTATAAGAATCATGCTTTATTTTGTGGATGATGTATCAATATGCCGCAGTCTTCTGGACACACTATTTGCAACTCCCGGTGTGTGGGAGACGACAGAAACAAATGAATATGAATTTAAAGCGATGAAAATAAATGGTATTTTCAGGCTTCCGGGTTATCTTGCAAAAACAATAGTTAATCCTATGCTTTCGGATTATATAGATGACACGTTTGAAGTCCAGGTAAGAACCAATTCATTTGAGGGCTGGCATGAGATAGAGCATGATTTAAGATATAAAGGTTCGGCTTTCGGTGAAGGCAATGAAGCTCTTGCAAGAAAAATGAACAGTATTCTTGCAACTCTTGAACTGTGTGATGATTCGGTTGTCAAGCTTCTTGAAGATCTGGGCCATCAGCATTACAAAGATCATAAGTGGGGAGACATGATAAGGTGCCATTACAGACTCAAGATGACAAATGAGCTTATACATCCAGAACTTAAAAAGGTGTTTGATGAAGATACAGAACTTGCAAAAATATTTTTTAAGTTTGACAGAAAGCTTGCTATAAGCAGATTGTGGAATAATACGGCAGACAAGATACCTGAGCTTACAATCAATTACATAATAAAGATTGTCAATCAGATAGGACCTGATGATGAACGTCTTAATAAGGCCTTTGAACTTATAGATAATGAGTCAGGAACAGAAGATAATTTTACAAAGAGAAAGAAGTTTGAGCCGTTCCATATGCTTGGAAGTTACAAAGTATTTACGGCAGATACATATCTTGATACAACGAATCTATCTGAGAAAGATGCTTTTAAAAAGGCATCTTCATACATATATGCATGGATACATTCAAGATATTGTGAGGCATTTTCTGATTTACCTGATACAGTTGATAATTATTACCGCAGTGTTCCGGGATATACTGTCAATGTAGAATATAATGAAGATAATATGCACTTTTATGAATGTTCAACGCATATAGATTCAAAGATTGCAAGCAGGATATGGGTATCGAAAGCATCTTTGGTAAAAAATGATAATGGTATAGAATTTAAGGTGAGCAACGAGTATGCCGAACCAAAAGACAGGTACAGGGATAATGAAAATGTTCTGTTTTCACGCCCTAATTTTTATGGTGAAATTGCTGACAATATAGGTATCTGCGATGTTGTAAGACTCAAAGAAAATGTAAAATATGTTAGCAGTGATAATTATGATGAGATGTGCAGTCTTATAAATAATAAAGACAGAAAATTTCCTGTCATAGTATTTATGGCAAAGGATAATTCATGGATTGACAAGTTTGATGTTAATTATTTTGCATATCTTGTTGGATATTATGCACATATAAAAATGATTGACGGTGATGAGTGCTGCAGAAGATTTATAGAAGAATATGGACTTGATAAGGAAAGATGTGAAGATTCAATCACTGTTTTCTATGACACAGATAATCCGAAAACAAGTTATAAATCCGATATTATTGACACTACATTTGAAGTTATTAAGCTTGAACAGAAGAAGTATTGGAATGAAAATGGCTGCAGGGCATACAGACGCCAGCTTGTTGCTGAAATAAGAGAGAAAAATATTGAAAATGCGGACCTGTAATGATATAATAAATAGGTTTTGTATATGAATAAACGATAAATGGAGGAAAAAATGGATTATAATAAACTTGCACAGATGCTTTTTCCGGATGTAAAGAATTCACCGGAATATTACGAAGAAAAGTTCCCATACAGAAAACTTCCTGCAAAGGCTCAGGTTACACGTATGGCACCAAGTCCTACTGGATTTATACATCTTGGAAATCTTTACAGTGCACTTGCTGACGAGCGTATAGCACACAGACATGGCGGTGTATTTTATTTAAGAATTGAAGATACTGATGAAAAGCGTAAAGTTGACGGAGCAGTTGAACTTATTATTGATACACTTCGTTATTTCGATATCGAATTTGACGAGGGTGCAGGTTTTCCTGATGACGCTCCACAAAATATATACGGACCATATTTCCAGAGACAGAGAGTTGAGATTTATCATGCTTATGCAAAGAGTCTCGTAGAAAAAGGTCTGGCTTATCCTTGTTTTTGTACAGAGGAAGAACTTGAAAGCGTAAGACAGAAGCAGGAAGAGAATAAGGTTCTTACAGGATATTATGGTGAATATGCTGTATGCCGCAATCTTTCTCTTGAAGAGATTGAAAAGAACCTGAATGAAGGAAAGTCTTATGTGTTAAGACTCCGTTCACAGGGCAGTCCTGACAAGGAGATTACATTTGTTGACAGTATCAAGGGTGAGATTAAGCTTCCTGAAAATATACATGATATTGTTTTATTAAAACGTGATGGTATTCCGACATATCATTTTGCACATGCAATTGATGACCATCTTATGCGTACAACAGTTGTTGTAAGAGGCGGAGAGTGGCTTGCATCTGCACCAATCCATTATGAGCTTTTCCATGTGCTTGGGTTTAAGATGCCTGAATATGCCCATACTGCCCACCTTATGAAATTCGACGAGGAGACAGGTGGTAAGAGAAAGTTATCAAAGAGAAAAGATCCGGAACTTTCACTTGATTATTACAGACAGGATGGATATCATCCATATTGTATGAAAGTTTATCTTATGACACTTCTCAATTCTAATTTTGAAGAGTGGCATGAGCAGTTCCCTGATAAAGATATTAATGAATTTCCATTTTCAATTGAGAAAATGAGCCAGTCAGGTGCTTTATTTGATAAAGATAAACTTCATAACATCTGCAAGAATGAACTTTCAAAGCTTTCAGAGGATGAACTTTATGATTTCCTTTACAACTGGGCGTCAGAAAATGCACCTGAAAAGAAGGATATATGGTTTGCCGATAAAGAAAAAATGCTTGCAATATTAAGACTCTACATGGGTGTTGGCATGAAGAGAAGAAGAAAAGATTTTATGTATGCAAAGCAGATATTTAACATGATTTCATATTTCTTTGACGGGGAAAGCACTGACGAAAAAGATGAGTTCAGACTTGATATGTCAGAGGTTAAGAATATTCTTAATGATTATATGGCAGCATATAACCATGATGATGATAATTCAGCATGGTTTAACAAGCTTAAAGAAATTGCTGACAAGCACGGCTATGCATCAGATATGAAAGCTTATAAGGCTTCACCTGAGAGTTTCAAGGGTAATGTGTCTGATATAGCTGAAGTTGTAAGAATTGCCGTTACAGGACGTGCCAATACACCTGATTTGTGGTCAATTGTTCATATAATGGGTGAAGAGCAGATGAAACAGAGGATTGAAAAAGTTATTAACAGATAAAGAATTATGAAATTTATAAGACATTGAATTATAATGGGAAAGCCGTTTATTTGGCTTTCCTTTTTTCTTGTTAGGCAAATCCTATATAAAGACAAAAAAATAACAGCATTAAATGCTGTCTGATAAAATAAATCTTAGGAGATATAGCCTGCAGCCGCCGGTATAAGAGGGGGGATGTGTAGGCGGCTGCCGCTATAATCAAAAATGAGAGGTTGTCATAATTATTGTTGCAGGTGGAGCAACATAATAATGAGGCGTAATATATATCAGTGAATGAGATATATTACGTTATTAATGTTATACCACTATACAAAAACATTGTCAACACTTTTTAAAAAAAATTTTGTTTTTTGTCATTTTTTGAAATAATTTGGATATTTAACAAGAAATTCGTCAAAATGTTCAATGTATCTTTTGGTATGGCGAAGTGAAATTTCATAAGCCTTTTCTTTGTCATGTGCTTCAAATGCATCTACCATGTCAGAGTGATCTTTTATCAGTTTATCTGTATTAATTGATGAAAACATAAGAATTACGATTCTGTCAAACTGGTATGCATTTTCGCGTATTATATTATGCCAGAACTGCTTGCCGCAGGCACAATAGATATACTTGTGGAATTCTTTATCACATGCCTGTGTTTTTGCAAGATTATCATTTTTGAGATGATGTTTCCACTGGACAATATTTTCACGAAGATATGCAATATTATCAGGTGTAAGTTTTTCACATGCAAGTTGTGTTACTGATTGTTCCATCAGATTACGGAGTTCAAGAAATTCATCAATTGCAGCTGTATCTATGTACGATACGAATGTACCCTGTTTTGGATATATGTCAATCATATTCTGCTGATGCAGTTCCAGAATGGCTTCTCGTATGGGCGTTCTGCTTATACCATAAAGCTCACATAAATCTGATTCTGTAATTTTATCTCCTGGCTTCATTTCGAGATTTACAAGATTATATAGAAGAGCTCTTTTAGCGTAATGCTTGGCATTTTCTCCGGGTAATTGTTCAAATACTTCCATCATTAGCACATCCTTTTTCAAGTTTTATAATATATTACATGTATTTTAAGCCTTATAAAGAGCCAATGCAATAGCGTTTATGTTAAAAAAACTGTATTTTGTGTATTTTTTTATGTAATTCTGTAAAATGCAACCAAAATAAAGTAATAAAATTTAACAAAAGAAAGTGACATTTTAAATTTTGTGATGTAAAATGTAAAGCGTATTAAGAAAATCAGATTTATAAATACAGCTATAATTGGATAAAGGAATAAATGTGGAAGAAGAAATATTTAACGTAACGATAGACCGGCCAATAGGAAGTTCACATCCGGATTATCCTTCTTTGGTATATCCGGTGAATTATGGTTATATAGAAGGAGTTATTGCACCGGATGGAGAAAATCAGGATGCGTATGTAATTGGTGTTGATACACCGATTGACCATTTTACGGGAAAGAGGATAGCTATTATTCACAGAAGGGATGATGTGGAAGATAAATGGGTTATTACACCGGAAAATGTTCCATATAATAAACAGCAGATTGAGGATATGGTATATTTTCAGGAACAGTATTTTGACAGTTATGTGGAAATGCTTGATGAAGAAATGTGGGATGCATATAACTGTAAAGGTGAAAAACTTGGATATCAGATTCCCCGAAGTATGGCAAAGTCATTAAGTGAAGGTGTATATCATATTGCAGTTATGATATATGTTAAGCGTGCTGACGGATGCATTCTTGCCACTCAGAGATCAAGAAATAAGACTAATCCTTTAAAATGGGAGGTTACCGGTGGTTCAATTCTTGCCGGTGAGACACCTGTTGAAGGGGCAGCAAGAGAACTTGCAGAAGAAACAGGAATAACAAAGAAAATATCTGAGCTTCGTGAAATTTATAACTGTTATGATGTCAAAAGACACTGTATATATTATATTTATCTTGCAGAGGTTCCTTCTGATATGCCAATACATCTTCAGATAGGTGAGACAATGGATTATGCATTTCTGCCATATGATGAGTTCAGGGAACTTGTATGTTCTGACAGATTTGTGGCCTCTGAGCAGGGAAGATTTATTGAACATGAAAAGCTTATGAAAAGTGTGCTTGATACAAATAATATATAATATACATTTATTATGAATAAAGGAAGTAAATGATATGGAATTATATGATGGCAGACCGGATAATACGGATGGCAGGCAGGATAATGAAATAAGAGTATATGATTTGCTTGACAGTCTGGGAATACAGTATAAGCGTACAGATCATGAACCGGCAACGACCATGGAAGTCTGCCGCGATATAGATGCTGTACTTGATACGCTTATCTGCAAAAATTTATTTTTATGTAACAGACAGAAAACAGCATTTTACTTGCTTATGATGCCGGGTGACAAGCCGTTTAAGACGAAAGAGCTTTCATCGCAGATTAACAGTGCGAGGCTTTCGTTTGCAGACCCGGAATACATGCAGGAATATCTTGATATAAAACCTGGTGCCGTAAGCGTAATGGGGCTTATGAATGATAAGGAAAATCATGTAAGGCTTCTTGTTGATGAAGATGTTTTAAAGGGTGAAAACGTAGGATGCCATCCGTGTGTAAACACATCAAGTCTTAAAATAAAGACAAAAGATGTATTTGATACATTTTTAAAAAGTGTAGGACATGATATGACTGTTGTACATCTTACAGGAGAATAAAATATAATGACAAAAATGGAAGCCGGACATGTTGTCGGACTTCCATTTTGATTTATTTTTTGCAGTCGCTTTAAAAATTATATTTAATAAAGCTTATATGTTTTTACAAGAAGCGGAACTTCCGCAATCAGCATGCCAACCCAGCCTGCAAGGTAAGAAAACGGAAGAGCTTCTATGCCGAGACCAAATATAAATACAAGTGGAAGTGCTGCAAGTACACGCACACCCATATTTACAAAACTGCTTATAAGTGTAATCTTCAAATCGCCTATTCCTCTGAAATATCCCTGGATACCATTGGTTAATGCCGGAAGAAGATACATTATTGAAATAAGATGAAGATATGTAACGCCGTGGCGTATGACTTCCTCGTCTTTGACAAACATAAGCATAAGAGGTCTTGCAAATATGAAACATATAAGGAATATTGCTATTCCGTAGATAATTTCGAGTGTTAGACCGCATCTGAAGCCTTCACGCATACGGTCATTTTTTCCAGCACCCTTGTTTTGTGCCATAAGTGCGGTCATAGCATGTGCAATATTCTGTTCGGGTGTGTATGCAAAATCATCGATCCTGTTTACGACTGCAAAAGCTGCTGCAACAGAAACACCCATTGTATTGACTATAGCCTGAATACCGATTTTTCCAAGCTGTACAGTGGCCTGCTGCATCGCTGAAGCCCAGCCGTATGCAATTGTGCGTTTTAAAAGGCTCATGTCAAATACAAGCCATTTTTTTCCGAGACGTAAAATTGGCACTTTTTTCTGTATATAAATTATACAAAGCAGGCAGCACAGAGCTTCACTGATAACAGTGGAAACAGCACAGCCGTTGCTTCCGGCTTTGAGTACAACTACAAAGAACAGGTCGCCGAAAATATTTAACACGGCACTTATGATAAGAAAATACAGCGGTGAGTTACTGTCGCCGAGTGCCCTCAATGTACTCGAAAAGAAATTATATAAAAATGTAAATACAAGACCGATAAATATAATTCTGAGATATTGTGTTGTCATATTAAGAATTGATTTGTCAACTTGCAAAAGTGTCAGGATTGGAACTGCGAATATAATGCATAGCAGGCTTAATATAATTGAAAATATTACGCCGGAAATCATTGTAGTGCTTATCTGACGGTGAAGTGTGTCATAATCTTTGGCACCAAACTGCATGCCCATAAGAATACTTGCACCCATACACAATCCGTTGAGAAACAGAATCATAAGAGTTGTGACCGGATTGCATATTCCGACTGCTGCGAGAGCTTCTTTTCCGACGAAATGTCCGACAATAATACTGTCCACGGCATTGTATGTCAGCTGAAAAAGGTTGCCAAGTACAAGTGGAATTGTAAATTTTACAAGTATAGGCATGATTTTACCTGTAGTTAAATCTTTTGTCATATTAAATTTCCTTCTGCTTTCATTTGAAATTGTCAAACATATATTATGTATAAAAATTTATGAAAGTCAAGAAAAACAGACAAAATTAAGGATTTTAGAAATAAAGTCCCAATTCTCTTACAATTCCTATTTGACTTGTAGGAATTATTTGTAGTATTATAATAAAGAACGATAGAAATGGAGTTGTAAAACTATGAAAGTTTCGTATAAAGATATGGAGTTGTATGCCATAACTGATAACAGATGGCTTAATGGAAGAAAATTAAGTGAAGTTGTTGAGGATATTTTAAATAATGGTGCAACTTTTTTACAGCTGCGAGATAAGGAAGCAACACATGAAGAGCTTGTTGCAGAGGCTAAAGAACTTAAAGTGATTGCAGCAAAATATAAAGTTCCGTTTGTGGTTAATGATGATGTGCTTGCTGCAAAGGAAGCTGATGCCGATGGTGTCCATATCGGACAAAGCGATACCGCTTATGAAGAAGCAAGAAAGATTCTTGGACCTGATAAGATTATAGGTATGACGGCGAAGACTGTTGAACAGGCACAAATGGCTGAAAAACTTGGTGCTGATTATATAGGTACCGGGGCAGTATTTCATACAAGTACCAAAACGGATGCAAAAGATATGAAATTAAAAACACTTGTCACAGTTGCGGACAGCGTTGATATGCCTGTTGTTGCAATTGGCGGTATAACCTATGATAACATGGACAAAGTCAAAGATACGGGAGTTTCCGGAATTGCAGTTGTTTCGGCTTTGTTTGGTGCAGATAATCCGGGAGCAGCAACTCGTAAGATGAAAGAAAAATGCGATAAGATATTTAATTATAATCCGCGTAATATAATTTTTGATATGGATGGTACGCTTCTTGATTCAATGCCTTACTGGAGACATCTTGCGAGAGAGTATGCATTAAGCCATGTGGAAAGTCTGCCAGATGATTTTGATAGTATGACTTATACGATGGATATGGTAGAGTGCGGAAAATATTTTCAGGATGTACTTGGGATTAATGTTCCATATGATAAAATGCAGGAAGAAATACTGGGGATAATGGGAGAACATTATAAGAATGATATTCCTATGAAACCTGGCATGAGAAGGCTGCTGATTACAGAAAAGGCAAATGGAAGTACGATGAGTATATTTACCAATTCAGATATAAAATGTGCACAGGATGCAATGGAAAGGCTGGGACTTTCAGATTGTTTCCGCTTTATGACTACATCATACATTATAGGAATTAATAAAAAATATCCGGAAAGTTATATAAAAGTCTGCGATATGATGGGATGTAACCCCTGTGATATTTATATTTATGAGGATGTCCTTCACGGCGTCGAAAATGGTAAAGCAGCTGGATGTAAAGTTATTGCTGTATATGATGAAGATTCAAAAGACCATTGGGAAATAATAAAAAATACGGCTGATGATGTAATTGATATCCAGCAGAGGGAGGAATCATGAAAAAGAAAGTTGTAGTTGGAATGTCAGGAGGCGTCGATTCGTCAGTGGCAGCATATCTTTTAAAAGAGCAGGGATATGATGTCATTGGTGTTACAATGCAGATATGGCAGGACGAGTCACAGGAACAGATAGAGGACAACGGAGGCTGCTGTGGGATTACGGCGGTCGATGATGCAAGAAGAGTAGCGATGCAGCTTGATATTCCTTATTATGTTATGAATTTTAAAGATGAATTCAAGAAAAATGTAATAGATTATTTTACTGATGAATACATTCATGGAAGAACGCCAAATCCATGTATTGCATGTAACAGACATGTAAAATGGGAATCTCTTTTAAAGAGAAGCCTTGAAATAGGTGCAGATTGTATCGCTACAGGACACTATGCAAGAATAGCACAGCTTGAAAATGGCAGATATGCGATAAGAAATTCAGTAACTGCTAAAAAAGACCAGACATATGCTCTGTATAATCTCACACAGGAACAGCTGTCACATACGCTTATGCCGGTTGGTGATTATAATAAAGATGAAATAAGAGCTATCGCCGAAAAGATAGGTATTCAGGTAGCACATAAGCCTGACAGCATGGAGATATGTTTCGTGCCTGACAATGATTATGCAGGATTTATCACACGCGAGACAGGATATGTGAGCAGACCTGGTAATTTTGTCGATTTACATGGCAATATTCTCGGAACACACAAGGGTATAATTCATTATACAGTCGGACAACGAAAGGGGCTTGGCCTTGCAATGGGACATCCTGTTTTTGTTGTTGCGATAAGACCGGAGACAAACGAAGTTGTAATTGGTGAAAATGATGATGTATTTTCAACAAAACTATATGCAAATAATATTAATCTCATGTCAGTTGACAAAATTGAAGAACCAATACGTGCAAGAGCTAAAATCAGATACAGCCATGAAGGTGCTGACTGTACAATACGGATGGCTGATGACGGACTGCTGGAGTGCGTATTTGATGAAAAACAGAGAGCTGTAACGCCGGGACAGGCACTTGTAATATATGATGGAGACTATGTTTTAGGAGGAGGAACAATAATATGAAAATATCAACAAAAGGAAGATATGCAGTAAGACTTATGCTTGATCTTGCCATGCATAATACAGGAGAAGCAGTAAGCATAAAAGATATATCAAAGCGTCAGGGGGTATCTGACAAGTATCTTGAGCAGATTATTTCTGTTCTTAACAAAGCGGGATATGTGCGAAGCATAAGAGGTGCACAAGGCGGATACATGTTAAAGAAAGATCCTAAGGATTATACTGTAGGCATGATTTTAAGGCTTACTGAAGGTTCACTTGCACCTGTATCGTGTGTTGATGATGACGATATGGTATGTGAAAGAGAAAACGGCTGTGTTACGTTTTATGTATGGAAAAAACTGAATGATGCAATTAATGGAGTTGTCGATTCGATAACACTTGCGGATTTAGTAGAAATGCAGATGCAGATGAGCGATAATTACGTCATTTAAAAAACATATAAAAATTTTCATTTTTTTATTGACATAAAAAGTGAAAATTGTTATATTATGGTTAATTCATAGCAAACCACTATGAAAACAAGGATATTAATAATTAAGAATATAACAGCGATGTTTTAATTACTCGCGGAAAAGAGGAATGTTATGGCAAAGAAAGCATACAAAGACAGAGATTTAAAATTTGAAACATTACAGCTTCATGTAGGGCAGGAAACTGCAGACCCGGTTACAGATGCAAGAGCAGTACCTATTTATCAGACATCATCATTTGTATTCCACAATTCACAGCATGCGGCTGACCGTTTTGCGTTAAAGGATGCAGGTAACATTTATGGCAGACTTACAAATCCTACAGAAGATGTTTTCGAGAAGAGAATGGCTGCTCTTGAAGGCGGTGTCGCAGCTCTTGCTGTAGCATCAGGTGCAGCAGCTGTTGCTTATACAATTCAGAATCTTGCATTTGCAGGTGACCATATCGTAGCCGCAAAGAATATTTATGGTGGTACATATAACTACCTTGCACATACAATCGTTGATTACGGTGTTACTACAACATTCGTTGACCCTCTTGATGTTAAGAATTTTGAAGATGCAATCCAGGATAACACAAAGGCTCTTTATATCGAGACACTTGGCAATCCTAATTCAGAAGTTGCAGATATTGAAGCTATTGCAAAGATTGCACATGCTCACAACATTCCGCTTGTAATCGATAGCACATTTGCAACTCCATATCTTGTTCGTCCATTTGAATATGGTGCTGATATCGTTATTCATTCAGCAACTAAGTTTATCGGCGGACATGGTACAACAATCGGTGGTGTAATTGTTGATGGAGGTAAGTTTGACTGGAAAGCATCAGGCAAATTCCCACAGTTTACAGAGCCTAACGAAAGCTATCACGGAATCAGCTTTGTTGATGCAGCAGGCCCAGCAGCATTTATTACAAGAATTCGTGCCATTATCCTTCGCGATACAGGTGCTACAATTTCACCAATCCATTCATGGATTTTCATTCAGGGACTTGAGACACTTTCATTAAGAGTTGAGCGTCACGTTGAGAATGCATTAAAGGTTGTTGATTACCTTTCAAAGAATCCATTGGTAGAAAAAGTAAATCATCCGGCAGTTACAGATGACCCTGAACAGCAGAGACTTTATAAGAAATATTTCCCTAACGGCGGCGGCTCAATTTTTACATTTGAAATCAAGGGTGATGCCAAGACAGCTAAGAAGTTTATCGATAATCTTGAATTATTCTCACTTCTTGCCAATGTAGCCGATGTTAAGTCACTTGCTATTCATCCGGCTTCAACAACTCATTCGGAGCTTAACGAAGCAGAGCTTCTCGATCAGGGAATCAAGCCTAATACAATTCGTCTTTCAATTGGTACAGAAAATATTGATGATATTATTGAAGACCTTGACGAAGCATTTAAGGCTATTTCAGAATAAGATTCTGACCGGACATTTTATCGTAATAATTGAAAATTTAGTCTTGTCTTATAAAAACATATGTGATAATATGTACTCAAATATTGAAAAGACTTTGACGGAAAGAGTAGTGTATTTAAGCCATACAGAGAGGATTACATCTGCTGAGAGTATTCCATGAAACTGATTACATGAAAACCACTCCTGAGTTGTATGCGAAAGATTACCGGTTGGTTCCGTTTTCCCAAGCATTACCGCATAGCTGCGTTAAAGGTGTAAGGAATATGTGTTAGTATTCCGTGAGTGAAAGATAAGGTGGAACCGTGTTATATGCACCCTTAGTTAAGCATTTAAGCTTGACTTGGGGTGCTTTTTTCAATATTAATTTTATTAATTTAAGGAGCAGAGTTAAAATGGTAAATTTTAAAGAAGATGAAAATTTAAAAACACTGAATCATTCATGTGCACATTTGATGGCACAGGCTGTAAAGCATCTTTATCCTGATGCAAAGTTCTGGGTAGGACCTGTTGTTGCAGAAGGTTTTTACTATGATATCGACCTTGGAGACAGAGTTATAAGAGATGAGGATATTGCAGCTATAGAGAAAGAAATGAAAAAGGTTGCAAAGACAGGTAAGAAGATTATCCGCCGTGAGATTTCAAAACAGGAAGCTATGGAACTTTTTAAGGATGATGAATATAAGATTGACCTTATTTCAAAACTTGAAGACGGTACTATCACATGCTACGATCAGGGAGATTTCACAGACCTCTGCCGTGGACCTCATGTTGATAATGTAAAGCTTTGCCGTAACTTCAAGCTTATCAAACATTCAGGCGTTTACTGGAAGGGTGACAGCAAGAATAAAGTATTGCAGAGAATTTATGGTGTATGTTTTCCTACAGCAGAGGAACTTGAGGCTCATCTTGCACTTCTTGAGGAAGCAAAAGAGCGTGACCACAGAAAAATCGGTAAGGATATGCAGCTTTTCATGTCTGATGACCTTATTGGACGCGGTCTTCCGATGTTCCTTCCAAAGGGTTATGTAATATGGCAGGAACTTGAAAATTATATCAAGGCAAAAGAAAGAAAGAACGGATATCTTCATGTAATGACACCTTGTATTGGTACAGTAAACCTTTATAAGACATCAGGCCACTGGGATCATTACAAAGAAAATATGTTCCCTGCAATGGAAGTTGAAGGCGAATCATTCGTATTAAGACCTATGAACTGTCCTCATCACATGATGATATATGCTAACAGAATGCACTCATACAAGGATTTACCTATAAGAATAGGTGAGATTGCACACGATTTCAGATTCGAGGCAAGTGGTACACTTAAAGGTATCGAGAGAGGCAGACATTTTTGTCAGAATGATGCACATCTTTTTGTTGCACCAGAGCAGATTGAAGATGAGTTCAAGAAAGTAGTTGATCTTATTTTCAGCACATACAAGGATTTCGGAATCACAGATTACCGCTGTGTACTTTCACTCAGAGACCCTGAGGACAAGGTAAAGTACCATGATGATGATGAGATGTGGAATAATGCAGAAAACGCTCTCAGACGTGTTCTTGATGATATCGGAATTGAGTATACAGAAGAAATCGGTGAGGCTGCATTCTACGGTCCTAAGCTTGATGTAAATGTTAAGCCGGCTATCGGTAACGAATATACACTTTCAACATGTCAGCTTGATTTCTGCCTTCCGGCTAAGTTTAATCTTTCATATATTGACAAGGACGGCGAAAAAAAGACACCTGTTGTACTTCACAGAGCTATTCTTGGTTCTCTTGACAGATTTATGGCATATATACTTGAGGAGACAAAGGGTAACCTTCCGTTATGGCTTGCTCCTGTTCAGGCAAGAGTTATGCCTGTAACTACAGATAACGAAGAACTTGTTGCATATGCACAGAAAGTATGCGACGCACTTGAAGCTGAGAACGTAAGAGTAGAGCTTGACGCAAGAGCAGAAAAACTCGGATATCGTATGCGTGAAGGACAGGTTCAGAAAGTTCCATACCTTCTTGTAATCGGTAACAATGAAAAAGAAGAAAATACAGTATCTTACAGACTTCACGGTGAGCAGAAAACCACAACGGTATCACTTGATGAATTTGTCGAAAAAGTTAAGACTCAGATTGCAACAAAGGCATTAGAGATTAACTAATACGTATGTCTTTATGAAAGCCCTGCCTTTTGAGCAGGGCTTTTTTGATAATAAATCAGGAGGAGTTATGGGCAGATATATTATGGCACTTGACCAGGGGACAACAAGCTCAAGGTGCATTTTATTTGATAAAAAGGGAAATATTATATCAAAATCATCAAAAGAATATGAACAGATTTATCCGAAAGAAGGCTGGGTTGAGCACAATCCGATGGAGATATGGTCATCACAGCTTGGTGTTGCCATTGAAGCTATGGCAATGGTTAATGTTCCGGCAGATGATATTGAAGCAATAGGAATTACAAATCAGAGAGAAACGACAATTATATGGGATAAAAAGACTGGAAAACCTGTATACAATGCGATTGTGTGGCAGTGCAGAAGAACAGCTGATTCAGTTGAAAAAATAATGCATGATGATAATATGGCAGATACTATCAAAAAAAAGACAGGGCTTATTCCTGATGCGTATTTCAGTGCGACAAAGATTGCATGGATATTGGATAATGTTGACGGAGCAAGAGAAAAAGCAGAAAATGGAGAACTTGCATTTGGAACAGTTGATACATGGCTTATCTGGAATCTTACTAAGGGAAAAGTTCATGCGACAGATTATACCAATGCTGCAAGAACAATGCTGTTTAATATCCATACACTTGAGTGGGATAAAGAACTTCTGGAATATTTTAATATTCCTGAAAACATGCTGCCGCAGGTTAAGCCATCAAGCTGTATATATGGTGAAACTGATAAATCAGTATTTGGCAGTTCAATTATAATTGCCGGTGCTGCAGGCGACCAGCAGAGTGCATTGTTTGGACAGTGCTGTTTTAATCCGGGTGAAGTGAAAAATACATATGGAACAGGATGTTTTTTGCTTATGAATACGGGAAATAATCCTATTTATTCAGATAACGGACTACTCACAACTCTTGCAGCAGGAAGTACAAAAGATAAACCTGAGTATGCACTCGAGGGAAGCGTATTTGTTGCCGGAGCAGTTGTACAGTGGCTCCGTGATGAATTAAGGATGATTAAAGATGCAGCATCAACAAAAGAGTATGCCATGAAAGTTGAAAATACGGCCGGAGTATATATTGTTCCTGCATTTTCAGGGCTTGGTGCACCATATTGGAATCCGTATGCAAGAGGAACGGTTGTGGGTCTTACAAGAGGTACAAAAAAAGAACATTTTATAAGAGCTGCACTTGAATCAATAGCCTATCAGGCTGATGATGTTATACGTGCAATGGAAAAGTCAGCAGATATTAAGCTTAGTGGACTTAAAGTAGATGGTGGTGCCAGTGCAAATGAGTTTCTTATGCAGTTTCAGTCTGATATAACAGGTGAGAGCGTAATACGCCCATCATGTATAGAGACAACAGCTCTTGGTGCAGCATATCTTGCAGGTCTTGCAACGGGATATTGGAAAGATAAAGATGAGATAAAGAAAAACTGGCGTCTTGGTGCAGAATACGATGCCCATATGAGTCCGGATGAAAGAAGAAAACTTCTTAAAAACTGGAAACATGCTGTTAATTCGGCTTTGTTCTGGGCAGAGGCAGCTGAGAAATAGTCCGTAGGTATGTGAGAATGTAATAATTAGTAAGAAAATCCGCTGGACAAATAATATTATTATTGCTATACTGTTTATAGTAACTATTGAACGTGATTATTTGGGGAGGGTAAGTCCTTTCACCGAAAAATTGGGATTTTGCTATGCAAAATAAGGAGGGTTTTTGGATGGAATTACAATTAGAGCATTTAAGCAAAACATATGGAACAGTTCAGGCACTTAAAGATATCTCTTATACTTTTAAGCCGGGAATATATGGAATTCTTGGTGCTAATGGTGCCGGTAAGAGCACGATGATTAATCTTATTACAGATAATGTCGCAAGAGACAAAGGAAGTGCCGGTGGAAGTATACTGTATGATGGTCAGGATATATTAAAGCTTGGCAGCAGATTCAGGGGCATAATCGGATATATGCCACAGCAACAGGGATTTTATGAGGATTTCTCGCCTAAAGCATTTTTAAGATATATGGCTGAGATAAAGGGAATAAAAGGAAAGAATGAAAAAGGGCAGACGGTAAAAGAACAGATTGATGAGCTTCTTGAAGTTGTTAATCTGACCGGTGTTGCATATAAAAAAATCGGTGGATTTTCAGGAGGCATGAAACAAAGAGTCCTTTTGGCACAGGCACTGCTAGGTGATCCTGATATTCTTATTCTTGATGAGCCGACTGCCGGTCTTGACCCTAAAGAGAGAATTGCAATCCGCAATTATATTGCAGAACTTTCACGCAATAAGATTATACTTTTTGCAACACATGTTGTAAGCGATATAGAATGTATAGCTGATTATGTTCTTCTTCTGAAGAAAGGTGAGATTATTGCAATGGGAACACCTGTAGAACTTATAGAGAAGATGCATGGAAAGGTAGCAGAGATTACATGTACTCTCGATGAAGTTGGCAAACTGCAGGAGAAGTATCATATTGGTAATATCAGACAGAGAAAGAATGGTATTGCATTACGCCTTGTTGGAGATGAGCTTCCGGATGAGGCTGTTATGGTTGATGAAAATATTGACCTTGAAGATGTTTATTTATATTACTTTGAATAGAAGAGGTGTTTGGTAAGATGAAGTTTGCTCATATAGCTGATTTACATATAGGTAAAAGAGTAAATGACTTTTCCATGCTTGAAGAACAAAGGTATATTTTTAAAGAAATAATTGAAATCATCAGACATGAAGATGCAGATGCTGTGCTGGTGGCTGGAGACATATATGATAAGTCACAGCCATCAGCGGAAGCTGTAGCATTGTGTGATGATTTTTTTTATTCTCTATCCAGGCTGGATAAGGATATTTTTATAATAAGTGGTAACCATGACTGTCCTGAAAGAATTGCATATGGTGCAAGACTTCTTGAAAATACAAAGTTTCATATAGCTCCTGTATTTAATGGCGAGATGAAAAGAACCGAATTTTTTGATGAATTTGGGAAGGTTAATGTATACATGCTTCCGTTTGTAAAACCTGTAGGAGTAAGAAAATATATTGGCACAGCAGATAACTATACACAGGCGGTTAAAGCTGTCATTGACAAAGCTGATATTAATCAGGAAGAGAGAAATATTCTTGTTGCACATCAGTTTGTTACAGGTGCATTAAGATGTGACTCCGAAGAACTGACAGTTGGAACACTTGATAATGTAGATGCAACAGTTTTTGACAAATTTGATTATGTTGCACTTGGACATATTCACAGACCGCAATGTGTTGGAAGAGAAAGTATAAGATACAGCGGTTCGCCGTTAAAGTATTCATTTTCTGAGATTAATCATACGAAGTCTGTAACAATAGCAGATGTTGGAGACAATGATATTACAATAAAAACAGTACCACTGAAACCATTCCATGATATGGTTCATCTTAAAGGTGAATTTAAAGAATTGATGACGCCGGGCAGCCACATTTTTAATACAGATGATTATATATATGTTACACTGACAGATGAGCAGGATATACCTGATGCAATTGGAAGACTGAGAATATTATATCCGAATATAATGAAGCTTGATTATGATAATACAAGGACAAGAAAATATAATGATTCATTTGATGCTGATATTGAGCAAAGACAGGAAAAACAGCCAATTGAACTGTTTGAAGAATTATATGAACTTCAGAATAATCAACAAATGGATAATGAGCAGAGAGAATATATCAATCATATAATAGAGGAGATCTGGGTATGAGACCATTATATTTGGAAATGTCTGCATTTGGACCATATGCAGATGTCACAAAACTTGACATGGACAAGCTTGGAAATAAAGGACTTTATCTGATAACAGGTGATACAGGAGCAGGTAAGACTACAATTTTTGATGGAATTACATATGCATTATATGGTGAAGCAAGTGGAAGTAACAGGACATCAGCAATGTTAAGATGCAGGTATGCCCTACCTGATATTGCAACATATGTTGAGATGGAATTTGAACTGCGTGGTGAAAAGTACCGTATAAGACGTAATCCTGAATACATGCGTCCATCAAAAAGAGGACAATCAGAAGGCAGGATGGCAAAAGAACCGGCAAGAGCAGAAATCTCACTTCCGGATGGAAGCATAGTTACAGGGATTTCTAATGTCAACAGACAGGTTATTGAACTTATGGGTTTGGATAAAAACCAGTTTACCCAGATTTCGATGATAGCACAGGGTGATTTTATGAAGTTGCTGTTAGCCGGTACTAATCAGCGTATGGAGATTTTCCGTGAAATATTTAAAACAAAACCATATCTTGATTTACAGGAACGATTAAAGCAGGAATCACTTGAATTAGGGCGAAAAATGCAGGAATCATCAAGGATGATCAGTCAGTATATTTCATCAGTTATGTCGGATAGTGAAGGGTATGAGCTATCTACAGATTCAGAGATAAGTACAATTATTGCAAGGGATAAAATGCGTCTTGGTGGTCTTGAAGAAGAAAAGGCTGCAACAGACAGAAGAATAACAGAATTAGATGTTTATTCCGGTAAGCTTACACAAGCTGTCAATGTTCTTGAAAATTATAATAAAGCGAGTAATGATTTAAAAAAGTATGAAAAAGAATATAATAACGTTGAAGAAGAATATAAAACATATGATGAGCGTGCAAAGATAAGCAGTCGTATGGCACTTGAAGTGAGTGAGCATACAAAAGACCTTGAAAAATACAATAAGGCAGCAGACCTTAATCGGGATAACAGACAGCTGGAAAATGAGATAAAAAAAGAAGAAAATAATCTTATTGATGAATCTGAAAAGATGAAAAAAATGGTTGAAAAACTTTCAGAGTATGAGATATTGTATAAAAAGCTTGATGATTGCAATGCAATGCTTGAGAAGGAAAATGCTGTTTATGAAAATTTGAATCAGCGGAGGCAGGTAATTGCAAAGGTTATTCTTAATTGTGATGCTGACAAAGAAAATATTAATAGTGCCTATAAATATGCAAAAAAATATAATGAGGCGGATGAATCATTAAAAAAACAGCAGATAAAATATACAATGCTTGAGAATGCATATTATGACGGACAGGCGGGAATTCTGGCTCAAAGATTAAAGGATAATGAGCCATGTCCTGTATGTGGTTCTATAGTTCATCCTGATATTGCAAAGCTTGCAGATGATATTCCTGATAAAGATACTCTGGACAATGAAAAGAAGAAAACAGATGAATTATCGAAAATACGTTCTGAACTCAGTTCAAAATCAGGAGTCGCACAAGGAAAAGCAGAAACTTCACATAGTACACTTTTGCTTGAATGGAATTCGATTTCCGGTGAAACTGTGCCGGGAACTATGGTTGAACAGACGCGTGCTATATCAGAAGGTCTTATAAAGTATGAGAATGAAAATAATAATAAAATAAAAGAGAGTGAATATAAGATTGCTGATATAAAAAGACAGGTGCTTCTAAAGCAGGAATATGAACAGACAATTACAGAATGTAAAGATAATATTGAAAAAAAGAAGCAATTTATTTCATCGCTTGAGAAATCTCTGGAAGTAAAAAAAGAGACGTTAAGACAGCAGACTGGACAATATGTTGAGATTGTAAAAATGCTTAAATATGAGGATATTGAAAAGGCTAAAAAAAAGCTTGAAGAAGAAATTGCGGCAAAGAAGTCTTTTGACGAGGAACTTAATAAGATAAAAAGTGATTATGATAATGCTAAGTTTAATTTTATTACATGCAGACAGCGTGCGGATGATTTGAAAAAACAGATTGAATCATTTGATAATATTGAAAATATTGAGCAGAAAGTCAGCGATTGCAACATAAAGAGAAAAGAAAATGCAGACTTATCATCAAAGCTGGGAGAGCAGATTAATACAATAAAATTAAGAATAAGCAATAATACAAAGATTTTATCAGAAATTGAAAAAATCAATAAGGACATTGAAAATACAAGCAAAAAGTGGCAGATAGTAAATTCATTGTCTTCGACGGCAAACGGAACAATATCGGGAAAAGAAAAAATACTCCTTGAAACATATGTCCAGATGTCATACTTTGACAGAATTATTAAAAAAGCCAATATCAGGTTTATGATGATGACATCAGGAAGGTATGAGCTTGTAAGAAGTGTAAATCCTGAGAATTTACGCAGTCAAAGCGGATTGGAACTCGATGTTTATGACCATTACAATGCTGTTGTAAGAAGTGTTAAGACATTGTCAGGTGGAGAGTCATTTATGGCATCTCTTTCACTTGCACTTGGTTTATCTGATGAGGTTCAGTCGTCATCTGGTGGTATTCAGGTAGATACGATGTTTGTAGATGAAGGATTTGGCTCACTTGATGAAGAGTCTTTAAATCAGGCATTAAATGCTCTATGGCAGCTTGCAGATTCAAACCGTCTTATCGGCATAATATCACATGTTGGTGAGTTGAAAAACAGAATTGAGAACCAGATTATAGTAAAGAAAAAAAGAACCGGTGGAAGCGAAGCAGTTATAATAACTGGTTAGAAAAAATACAGGATTGTAATGATGTGGCTGCACATTACAATCCTGTATTTTCATAATATTTATGACTCTAAACTTTATCTGGTTGTAAAGTTTTAGAGACTTTCATCTTTTGGAAGACTTTGCATATATTCATGCATTGATTCTGCAACAATTTTGCTGTGTGCAACTGCCTCAACAACAGTTCGTGCACCATTGACAACATCACCGGATGCAAATATTCCCGGGCGTGATGTATGTCCAGTCTCGTCAGCTTCAAGAAGTCCTCTTGCATTGGACTTTAATCCGTTTGTGTTGCTTACAAGACGATTCTGAGGTCCCTGGCTTATTGATATAATAATACTGTCAGATTCGTATAATGTCTCGGTTCCGTCCACTTCTGTAAAAGAACCATCCTCATTTTCTATTACATCTTTAAATATTACACCATTGTCTTTGATTTCTATTGGCTTTTTATTATATTCAAACTGGACACCCTCAAGCTGAGCATAGCTGAATTCATAATGACTTGCTGCAACTTCTTTTGTAATAGAAAAGCATGTAAGATGGCGAACTCCTTTTCTTATGGCTGTTCTTGCAACATCCATGGCAGCATTGCCGGCACCTATTACGATAACACGTTCACCAAGCCTATAGCTGTCGGGGTTATTAAGATAATTAATGCCAAAATGAACATTTCCGAAAGTTTCACCCTTAATATGGAGTGAATTAGGTTTCCATACACCTGTTCCAACGAAGATTGATTTGTAGCCGTCACGGAATAAGTCATCAATGCTTATCGCACTTCCGATAAGCGTGTTAGGACGAATTTTAATTCCTTTTAACTCAAGGTGTCTGTATTCGATATCATCAAGTACGCTCTTTGGGAGTCGGAATTCTGGAATTCCATAACGAAGAACACCGCCTATTTTGTCTTTACCTTCAAAAATAGTAACCTGATATCCATATCTTGCAAGTATAATTGCAATAGTAATTCCGGCAGGACCGGAGCCTATGATTGCAACACGCATGCCGTTAGACTTTGCAGGACCATTTGTCATCATATTTGCATATGTTGTTGATATGTAATTTTCAATTGATGAAAAATGAACAGGAGCACCTTTTCTTCCGAGAACACAATGACCTTCACACTGTTTTTCATGATTGCATACAAGACTGCATACAGTAGTCAGAGGATTATTTTCAAAAAGCATTTTACCAGCTTCGTTTAATTTATTTTCCTTTAAAAGTCTTATTGCTACCGGAATATTTGTATTGATAGGACATCCTTTCTGACATTGTGGAACTTTGCATTGGAGACATCTGTTTGCCTCATCCATAACATGTAATGCCATGTAAAAACCCTCCTGATATAATTAATTTGTGCAGTCAAAAGCTTGTCCACACATATAAATAAAATCTTATTTAATATAATTATATGCCATATGTTTTAAAAATACAACGAAGATATTTATTTAACAAAGCTTGGTCATTTTTTAACAATGTTGGTAGACAATTTACGATAAACTGTAAAATACATAGTTGCAAAACATGCAATTCCGCCTATGAAATTAGAAACAGGTTCTGCCATAAACACACCGTTTACACCAAGATTTCCAATATGCGGTAGAATATATATCAGTGGAATTACGATAACAACTTTTCTGAATAATGAAAAGAAAACCGCCTGCTTTGAGCGTCCGAGTGCTGTGAATGTTGATTGTCCTGCAAATTGGAATGACATCATAAAAAATCCCTGAAAATATATATGCATGGATGTTACTGTAACATTCATAAGAGCCGGATTATCATTAAAAAGCAGAATAAGCGGCTTTGAAAAAAGCATTACCAGTATCCATGCGGACACAGTATAAATAAGCAAGGCAAAAGACATATAACGTATGGCTTTTTTAACACGTTCGGGTTCGCCGGCACCATAATTAAAGCTTATGATTGGCTGTGAACTGTTGGAAATTCCCTGAACAGGCATATGTACAACTTCACGTATTGAGTTAATAACAGTCATTGCACCTATGTATAAGTCGCCGCCCCATACAGAAAGAACAGCGTTGTTGACCATCTGTACGGCACTGTTTGTAATTGACATTGTAAAGCCTGAAAGTCCGAGTCCAAATATTTTCATTGTCCTTTTAAAGTTAGGTATAAGACAGTCTTTTTCAATTTTTATAATAGTTTTTTTACCTGTCAGAAATGTAAAAGTCCATAAGGCAGCTATAAACTGCGAAATAATGGTTGCGAGTGCAGCTCCTTTAACGCCCATTCCAAGGATGAAAATAAATACAGGGTCAAGAATCAGGTTGCATGCCGCTCCGATTGATACCGTCAGCATACCGGTTCTGGCAAATCCCTGTGCATTGATAAAAGAATTAAGACCAAGACTTGACATTACAAAAATTGTTCCGCAAAGATATATTGTTATATATTGATTTGCGTAGTCAAATGTTGCACTGCTTGCACCAAGAAGATATAACAGCGGTTTTTTGAAGATTAATCCTGTAACACCTGTAAGCAGCCCCAATATTATAAGAAGGGAAAATGAATTTCCGAGTAGCTTTTTGGCTTCATCTTCATTGCCTTTGCCTCGTTCAATTGAAAAGAGAGGTGCCCCGCCCATTCCAACAAGGTTGGCAAATGCAATTGTTACAGTACATATAGGAAATGCAACCCCAAGACCGGTAAGTGCATTAGTTGCGTCATTTGGGATTTTACCTATAAAAATTCTGTCTATAATATTATAAAGAACATTAACGAGCTGTGCCAGTGTCATAGGTCCGGCAAGTCTAAGCATATGTCCTATGATACTTCCTTTTGAAAAATCATTTTCTTTTTTTGCATTGTTGATATCAGACATGATAACCCTCGATTCCATATATGTTTTAATGCTGTAAATATTTTATTATTTTAACACAGTTTTTGAATTTGTTTAATAAAAATTTTATTGACGTAGATTATGTAGTTTGATATTATTTAATAATACATATAATGTACTAATATTTTTTAACATATCGAAATTGATAAATTTATGTAATTATATATGGAGTTGTTATGAAAAAGCTGTTAAAAGATAACCTTGTTAAAAGAATAGTTTTCTCGGGTATTGTATTGATATTCGTATATTGGATATTTAATAATCTTGCTATGTTTGGTTCAGTTATTGGTAATTTTGTTGGAATTATAATGCCATTTATAACCGGACTTGTTATAGCTTTTATATTTAATGTTCCTATGCGTTTTATTGAAAAACATCTTTTCAAAGGAGAAAAATTTGAAAAAAAGCCGCGTATCAAAAGATTATGTTCGTATCTTATAACATTAGCTGCTATTATTTTCATAATGACAGTTGTGTTAATTGTGTTGATACCACAGATTGGAAAGACGATTGCAGAGATTATTAAGGTTATTCCGGTGGCAGCGGCTCAGCTTCAACAGTGGGCTGTTGGTAAGCTTGTTGAATTTCCTGAGATTGAAGAATATATAAAAGGAATCAATATTGACTGGTCAGCTCTGCTCCAATCCGTAGCATCTTTTCTTACAGATGGAACTAAAGGTGTCATATCCGGCGGCATTGATGCTGTCAGCGGAATAATATCAGGTGTTACAACATTTTTTATTGGATTTGTTTTTTCAGTATATGTATTATTTCAAAAAGAAACACTTGCAAGACAATTGAAAAAAGTAATGTATGCACTTATGCCTGAACAGACCAATAAAAAGATTCTTGAAGTTATGCAAATTGCGGATACAACATTTTCCAATTTTCTATCCGGACAATGTCTTGAAGCATGTATACTTGGAAGCCTGTTTGTTATAAGCATGACGATATTACGAATGCCATATGCAGTGCTTATTGGTGTTCTTATAGCAGTTACGGCTTTAATTCCTATTGTAGGTGCGTTTATAGGGTGCATAGTTGGAGCACTGCTTATATGTATGTCTAATCCGCTTCAGGCGTTGGCATTTATTATATTATTTCTCGTATTACAGCAGATAGAAGGAAATCTTATATATCCTCATGTGGTAGGCAGTTCAGTAGGACTTCCCGGGATATGGGTACTTGTTGCAGTTACAGTCGGTGGAAGTCTGTTTGGTGTTGCCGGAATGCTTACTTTTATACCATTATGTTCGGTTGCATATGCTCTTTTCAGGGTATATATTAACAGAAAAGCAGATGAAAAATCAGTTAAAAACACTGAAATATAGAGTTTGGTGGAAGAAATAAAATGAAGGTATCAAAAATTATCAAAAATTTTTTTGGACATTTGACAACAATTAATGAGCATAGATTTCTGGTTATGAAACATTGTTTCCGTGTCGGACTGTATAAGCAGGGGCTTACACATGATTTGTCAAAATATTCACCGACGGAATTTATACCGGGAGTTAAGTATTTTCAAGGAGACAGAAGCCCCAATAATGCACAGCGTGAGCATGAGGGGTATTCATCAGCGTGGCTTCATCATAAAGGAAGAAACAGACATCATTATGAATATTGGATAGATTATTCCTCAAAAAAAGATACACCTGAGCTTGTAGGAATGAAGATGCCGTTAAAATATGTCATTGAAATGTTTTGTGACAGGGTTGCAGCAAGTAAAACTTATAATAAAGAAAAATATACAGATGCAGATTCTTTAAAATATTATATGAGAGGAAGAGGGCATTATGTTATACATCCTGATACTGATGAACTTCTTCATAAGCTGCTTGAAATGCTTGCACAAAAAGGTGAAGATGAAACTTTTTCTTATATAAAAAAGGAATTACTTACTAAGAAAGGATATTGATTATGGCTGCAATGACAGAGATTGAAGCTTATTATAACAAGTTTAATGAAGAAAAAAGACTTGATTCGAGACATGGAAGGGTCGAGTTTAATACATCAATGAAGTATATACATGATTATATTAACGAGTGTAGATATAGAGGAACAGCTGACAGTAATATACATATATTAGATATAGGTGCGGGAACCGGAAGATATTCAGTTCCATTGGCAGATGAAGGCTATGATGTTACTGCTGTTGAACTTGTAAAGCACAATCTTGGGATTTTGAAAGCAAAGAAAAGTTCAGTAAAAGCCAGACAGGGAAACGCATTAAATTTATCAAAGCTTCCGGAAAATTTTTATGATGTAACACTTTTATTTGGTCCAATGTATCATCTTTTTGATGAAAATGACAAGTTAAAGGCATTAAATGAAGCAAAACGTGTCACTAAAAAAGGCGGTGTTATTCTTGTAGCATATGTTATGAATGAATACGGGGTTATTACATATGCTTTTAAAGAACGCAATATACTTGATGTAATGAAAGATAAACGTCTTACTGATGATTTTCACACAATTAATTCAACAAAAGATTTGTATGATTATGTAAGAATTGAAGATATTGACAGATTAAACAGCAGGTGTGAAGGCATAGAAAGAATTAAGATTCTCTCGCCGGATGGTGCTGCAAATTATATGAGACCATTTCTTAATAAGTTAAGCGAAGAGGAATTTACGTACTTTCTTGATTATCAGCTTGCAATATGTGAGAGAGCTGATTTAATTGGTGCAGGTGCACATACAGTAGATATTTTAAGAGTGAAATAATTAAAAAAACAGGCAGAAAAAGTAAAGAAAAATATTGACTTATATATTGTAAGTGCTATAATATAATCAAACATATGAATGATTGTTCATATGAAACAATGAATAAAAGTTAATCAGATTTTGCTTCGCAAAACAAGGAGGACAAATCCTCTGCTCCCAAGAGTGGTCGCATTTGTTCTTCGAAAAAAAAAGGAGGCTAAATCCTCTCCTCATCAGTGGATTCGGATTTTGCTTCGCAAAACAAGGAGGATTATTATGAAGAAGACTTACAAAATTGAGGTTGATTGTGCTAACTGTGCTAACAAGATGGAAGAAGCAGCAAAAAAGACTGCAGGAGTTAAAGATGCAGTAGTCAATTTTATGACACTTAAAATGAATGTGGAATTTGAAGATGGTGCAGATATAAAGGCTGTTATGCAGGATGTTTTAAAGAACTGTAAAAAGGTTGAAGATGATTGTGAGATTTACATCTAATCATTTCATTTAGAAAGGGTGATTGTATGACTAAAAAACAGAAAAAAGTTCTGATAAGAATTATAATTGCATTTCTTTTACTTATTGTTTTACATTTTGTTCCGGTAAAAGGATGGCTTAGCCTGGTTTTATATCTTGTTCCATATTTTGTAATAGGATATGACATTTTAAAGAAAGCATTTAAAGGCATTTTAAACAGACAGGTATTTGATGAGAATTTTCTTATGGCAGTTGCAACTGTAGGTGCTATTATTCTAGGTGAGTATACTGAAGGTGTAGCGGTTATGCTTTTTTATCAGATTGGCGAACTTTTTCAGAGTTATGCTGTAGGTAAAAGCAGAAGAAACATCAGCGAACTTATGGATATAAGACCTGATTATGCTAATATTGAAAAAGATGGAAAGCTTGAAAAAGTTGACCCGGATGAAGTTGAGGTTGGAAGTATTATCGTTGTTAAGCCTGGCGAAAAGATTCCTATTGACGGTATTGTTGAATATGGAACAACAACTCTTAATACGGCTGCCCTTACAGGCGAAAGTCTTCCAAGAGATGCAAAAGAGGGTGACGAGGTAATAAGCGGCTGTATCAATATGACAGGGCTTATAAAAATTAAGACAACAAAAGAATTTGGTGATTCTACAGTTTCAAAGATTCTTGATCTTGTTGAGAATTCAAGTTCAAAGAAATCACGTTCAGAGAATTTTATTACCAAATTTGCAAGATATTACACACCGGCGGTTTGCTATGGTGCATTGGCACTTGCTGTTTTACCACCGATTGTCAGTCTTATAATAGGATTTGACCCGGCGTGGAATCAGTGGATATACAGAGCACTTACTTTCCTTGTAATAAGTTGCCCTTGTGCTCTTGTTATAAGTATTCCGCTAAGTTTTTTTGCCGGAATTGGAGGTGCGAGCAAAGAAGGTGTTCTTGTAAAAGGATCTAACTATCTTGAGGCATTGTCAGAAGCAAAATATATTGTTTTTGATAAGACAGGAACACTTACAAAGGGTGTATTTGAAGTCGCTGGAATTCATGATGCAGTAATTCCGGAAGATAAGTTGCTTGAATATGCTGCTTATGCGGAAAGCTTCTCATCACATCCTATAAGCAGAAGTCTTTGTAAGGCTTACGGAAAAGAGATAGACCAGACCAGAGTTTCAGATGTCAATGAGATAAGCGGCGAGGGTGTTACAGCAGTTGTTGATGGAACTAGTGTTGCAGCTGGAAATATAAAGCTTATGAAGCGTCTTGGCATTGAATGTAAAGAATGTGGCAGCGTTGGAACTGTTGTTCATGTGGCAGTTAATGGTTCATATGCAGGACATATTCTTATATCTGACCAGCTTAAACCGCATACAAAGCAGGCTCTTGAAGAGTTAAAGAAACTTGGAATGAAAAAACTTGTAATGCTTACAGGTGATGCAAAGAGAGTAGCTGAAAGTGTTGCAAAGGAAGTTGGAGTTACAGACGTATACAGTGAATTGCTTCCTGCCGATAAAGTATCAAAAGTTGAGGAACTTCTTGAAAAGAAACCGGTAAAAGAAAAACTTGTATTTGTCGGTGATGGAATAAATGATGCACCGGTACTTTCGCGTGCTGATATTGGTATTGCCATGGGTGCACTTGGTTCAGATGCAGCGATAGAGGCAGCTGATATTGTATTGATGGATGATGATCCTTTAAAAATTTCAAAAGCAATTCATATATCAAAGAAATGTATCAGAATTGTATATGAAAATATATATTTTGCTATTGGAATCAAGATAATATGTCTTGTGCTTGGAGCTTTAGGTATTGCCAATATGTGGGCTGCAATATTTGCAGATGTTGGAGTTATGGTGATTGCTGTATTAAATGCAATACGTGCATTAAATGCCGGCAAATGATAAGATTAAGAAACGGAGTGACTGGATGAGAACAGAGGATATTAAGCCTATTAAAGTTGGCAGAACTGAAGATGCAGAGACATGCGATGCAATTGAGGTTCACAGCGATTTATTAAAGATAGTCAACACAACACTTCCGGAAGAGACAGAATTATATGATTTGGCTGAACTGTTTAAGGTGTTTGGGGATTCGACCAGAATAAGAATACTGTTTGTATTGTTTGAAGCAGAAGTATGTGTATGTGATCTTGCAGCTGCACTGAATATGACACAGTCAGCTATTTCACATCAGCTAAAGATTTTAAAACAGAGTAAACTTGTAAAGAGCAGAAGAGAAGGCAAATCAGTGTTTTATTCTCTTGCGGATGGTCATGTGAGAACAATAATTGCACAGGGAAGAGAACATATAGAAGAAGATTTATAAAAACAAAAGTAAAAATTAAGATTATTATAAAAACGGCGTATCAGTTCACATCAGTGAGTGATACGCCATTTTTGTCATGGAGATAAGGAAAGTGCTGAGTATTAATATAATCTACATATGAAATTTTGCTTTTTTGTAAAATATGACGGAGAGAGTAGTTGCTATTGACCATCCTATCGGCCATGCACACCATATTCCGGTTGAGCCGAATTGTTTTGAAAGGATTATAGCAAGAACAACTCTTAATATGAGGTCAGTAAATGTTGTTATCATAAATCTGCTCATGAGTCCTGCACCTCTTAAAATTCCGTCAGCGACAAGTTTTGTCGATACAACAAAATAAAATGGTGATAATATACACAGAAACATAATTCCGGTATGAATTGCTGTATTTGTAGGATTATCAAGAAACAGATATAAAAGCTGTTTTCCTGCAAAGAAATATAAAAGTACCAGTGGTATGCTTATAATCCAGACCATTTTGAGCCCTGCCTTAAATCCATCACGGATTCTTTCGCTTTTACCAGCACCAAGATTTTGTGCGGTAAAATTAGAAATACCATTTGCGAGAGTTGTAAATGATGTTATGACAAGATTGTTTAATTTGACGGCAGCAGAATATCCGGCAATAGTTCCGGCACCGAATTCATTAATTACACTTTGGATAATGATATTGCCTATTGAGATAAAACTTTGCTGCAAAATACTTGGAATAGCAATTTTTAAAAGTTTTACAAGTATGATGAATGAAAAAACAGGACATCTTTGTTGGACTTTTATTTTCGATAATCTTATAAATACTACAATTACAGCAAGGACGGCACTTATGCCCTGACATATGAATGTTGCCCATGCAACTCCGGCAATACCCATATTAAATGCTTTGACAAAAATTATATCAATAAAGATATTTGTTACGGAAGACACGGCGAGAAAAATAAAAGGTGTTTTTGAATCGCCAAGAGCGGAGAATATTCCTGTTGCCATATTGTAAAAGAACATGAAGGGAAGTCCGTATATGTATATATCAAGATAAAGTTTTGAATCGTTAAGAATTGCAGATGGTGTTTTTATAAGTTTTAATAAGTTACCACAAAATAAGACACCGAAAAGCATAAGTACGGCACAAAGTACGGCAGTTGAAATCATTGCCGTGTAAACAGAAGTTTTCATGTTCTTGTAATCCTTCGCACCAAAAAACTGTGATACAATTACTGAACAACCGATATTGCAGCCGAATGCAAATGCAATAAATATGAGTGTGATTTCGTAACTGTTACCGACAGCTGCAAGTGCATTTTCGCCGATAAATTTGCCTGCAACAAGGCTGTCAGCGATGTTATAAAGCTGCTGGAATATGATGCTTGCAAATAGTGGCAGACAGAATTTCCAAAGGACAGATTCCGGTTTGCCTACAGTTAAATCTTTGTTCAATGTATTTTCCTCCTCATAATAAATAAGTAATTATTTGTAGTTATATTAAAATGTTCTTAGTTAGTATAATTCATTCAACTTTTTTGTCAAATAAAATTATAAAATTGTTGAAAAATAGATGAAAAAATTATAAAATATATACGTATTTTTTAAATATTATATGGAGGAAAAAATGGAACAATTTTTTAAAGTCAAAGAACATGGCTCAACTGTAAAGATTGAGGTTATGGCCGGTATTACAACATTTATGGCCATGGCTTACATTCTTATGGTAAATGCCGGTATGTTCGCAAATCTTGAAGGAGTTTCATACAATGCAGTTTATATTGCAACAGCTCTTTCAGCAGTAATTGGTACATTTCTTATGGCATTTCTTGCGAATCTGCCATTAGGACTTGCATCAGGAATGGGGCTTAATGCGTTTTTCGTATATACAGCCTGTTTTACATTTGGACTTTCTTATGCTAATGCATTAGTATTAGTCCTTCTCGATGGTATTGTATTTACAATTCTTACAGTTACCGGAATCAGAGCCAGATTATTCTCAGCAATTCCAGATTGCGTAAGAAAGGCAATTCCAGCAGGTATTGGTCTGTTTATTGCATTCTTAGGTCTTCAGAATGCCGGTATTGTTGTGAATGATCCTTCAACATGTGTTAATCTTGCTTCATTTAATGTATTAAATGGTAATGCAACATGGGCAACTATAATGCCGAGACTTGTTACTATCGCAGCAGTAATTATTATTGCAGTTATGACATACAAGAAAGTAAAAGGTTCAGTTCTCTGGGGAATTCTTGGAGGAACAGTTTTATATTATGTTCTTGGTATCACAGTTCCGGGATTTTATAATGGCTTTACAGAAAATTTAAGCTTTAATCCATTTAGTGCTTTTGGTGCATGGGCTAATGAATCTTTCTTAAAAGTATTTACTGATGGATTTAATTTCTCTGGATACCTTGCAAATCATTCAACAGCAGACCTTGTTCTTATCATAGCAACTACAGCACTCGCTTTTTGTATGGTTGATATGTTTGATACACTTGGTACACTTTACGGTGCATGTTCAAGAGGCGATATGCTTGATAAGGATGGTAATGTTCCTAATTTTGAAAAAGCTATGCTTTCAGATGCAATTGCAACATGTGCAGGTGCTATCTGTGGTACATCTACAGTTACCACATTCGTTGAGTCTTCATCTGGTGTTGCTGAAGGTGGTCGTACAGGTTTATCTGCATTTACAACTGGTGTTTTATTTTTTATTGCAATGTTTTTAAGTCCTGTTGCAGCTTTAATTCCAAGCAGTGCAACAGCAGCAGCACTTATTTATGTAGGTGTTCTTATGATGGGCGGGGTTACTAAGATTGACTGGAATGATATTTCAGTAGCAGTACCTTCATTTCTTACAATTGCATTTATGGCATTTACATACAATATCAGCTATGGTATTGCATTTGGTATGATTTCATATATTTTCATTATGTTATTTACTGGCAGAGCAAAGGAAATAAAGGCATTTGCATGGCTTATTGCCGTATTATTTACACTTATGTTCTTCCTTACTCATTAATTGAAGACTAAATATAATCATTTTAAGTTTAAAGGCGGTAATCTCTAGTGGGATTACTGCCTTTAATAATTTATAATATCTGGGGACTTTCTTATGGTTTGACGTATTTCAAAATATTGGTATAATAAAAGATATAAATGAGATTGGAGAATTTGTATGTCTGCAAATGGAAAAGAAAAGATTATTGAATATCTGAAGAGTAATATTCTGGTTACTGATGGTGCAATGGGAACTTATTTTGCATCATTGTATGATACAAAAGAACCACCGGAATATTGCAATATTAAGGATAGTAAAAAAATATATGATATACACAGACAGTATATTGAAAAAGGTGCTAAGATTATAAGAACAAATACATATGCATGTAACACATTTACACTTAATTATGAGATTGAAGATGTTAAAGAAAGTATTAAATGTGCATGTAAAATTGCAAGAGAAGCTGCAAAAGGACATGAAGATATTTTTATTGCCGGAGATATTGGACCTATAACATATAATCATAATGATATGCAAAAGCAAGTTAGTGATGAGTATGTAGTTATTGCAAAAACTATGATAGAATCAGGTGTTGATGCTATTGTTTTTGAAACATTTCCTGATATGGATGATATAAAAGAAGCTTTAAAATATATTGCAGAAAAAGGTAACATTTTTGTTATTGTGCAGTTTGCTGTAAATCAGTTCGGATATAGCAATTCGGGACTTTCTGCTAAAAAATTGATATCAGATGCATTAGACTGTGAATATACGGATGCTGCCGGACTTAATTGTGGTGTTGGTCCTGGGCATATGTATGGAATATTTGAAAAACTGGGTATTAATACCGTAAAATATCTTACGGCATTGCCTAATGCAGGCTACCCACAGTCAGTCAGCAACAGAATGGTATTTGCTGCAGATAATTCTGAATATTTTTCTGTTAAAGCATCAGATATGGCAGAAAGAGGTATTAATATTGTAGGTGGATGCTGTGGAACAACACCTGAATATATAGCTAAACTTGAAAATGCAGTAAAAAATATGCATCCGGTAAAACATTTTAGCGAAGAGCATGAGAAAAAAATTATGTTTAAGCCGATAGATAAGTCATTTTATAAAGATAAATCAGGCAAAAAACTTATAGCTGTTGAGCTTGCACCGCCAGTTGACAGCGATGATGAAAAGCTTATGGATGCAGCACATATTCTGCAAAAGAGCGGTGTTGATGTTCTTACATTCCCTGATTCTCCGTCAGGACGAACAAGGGCAGATTCAATTCTTATGGCAGAAAAGGTTCATAAAGAAACAGGGATGACTGTTATGCCGCATATATGCTGCCGCGATAAAAATGCTATTGCTATGCGTTCGCAGCTTTTAGGTGCACATCTTAATGATATAAATAATTTTCTTGTTATTACAGGAGATCCTATACCATCAATGGTAAGACAGTCAGTTAAGGCTGTTTTTAACTTTGATTCAGTTGGTCTTATGAATATAATTAAAGATATGAATGAGAGCCAGTTTGAAAATTCACCTATTGTATATGGTGGTGCAATTAACCAGACACGAAGAAATCTTGATGTAGAAATATCGAGGGTAAGAAAAAAGATGGACGCCGGAGCAACATTTTTCCTGACACAGCCTGTATTTGATGATAAAGGCATTGCACGTTTAAGGCAGATAAAGCAGGAAACAGGTGCAAGGATTCTTTGTGGAATAATGCCATTTGTAAGCCTGAAAAATGCCATGTTTATGAAAAATGAAATGACAGGAATTGAAGTATCGGATGAAATAATTGCACGTTATAAAGAATGTGTTACGAAAGAAGATGGCGAATCGGTTGGTGTTGAAATTGCAAAAGAAGTAATAGAAAAAACTTCAGATTTTGTAAATGGTTATTATTTTTCATTCCCATTTAACAGAGTATATCTTCTTGAAAGAATTATATAGAATTGTAATAATTGCCAGGATGTTGTGTATACACATTTCTGGCAATTATTTTTTGACAAACTAAAAGCACTTCCCGGAGTAGAAGTGCTTTTTAGTTTAGTGTTTATTATTTTCTAATAGGGAGGAGAAAAATCAAAGAACTATGTCTTTGAACAATTATTATAGTACAGTAGAAATGTGTCTAAAATAAGACTTTTCTCTGAATAAAAAATAATAATGATTAAATTAATCATAAGAAAAACGTAAACAAATTATAAACTTTACTTGTAGAATATAGATATATTATGTTATAATAAACATAAATTAACGATTGTATTGTTACAATTGATGAGCGTGTTAGAATTAAATATTGATATAAGTGAGGTTTTTGTAATGAATGATGCACAGATTCGTTATTTTATCGAAATGGAAAGAAAAAAAGGCACAACTACGGATGAACTTATATTTATTCTGAGTGATAATGGAATTCCAATATACGAGATTTCTAATTATCTTGATATTTCAGTTAAGCATGTTGAAATGGTGCTTTCTGATGGCTAAGATTTATTTGTAATTGGATAACACATAACTTCGTCAAATCCGGGTTTAACGAAGTTATTATTGGATTAAATTATATAACCCTGCATTTTCTTAGTCTATTGTTAGATTTTTCTTATATCTGTTATATTGAACCTGCCTTAATGCAATCATGTTTTCAATTCCCATATTTTTAAGAGTTGCATTGAATGAATCAAGTTCTGATAACGGCACCAAACAGTATAAATCCGAACTTCAATTCAAAACGCAAAAATTAAATTCGGAGGTTACTTATTATGAAAACAGAACTTAAAAACATCAGTGCTTGAGGCAGACTGCATTATGATTTTCTTTACCGCAATAATCGGACGGTCATCAATGTTATGCGGCTAAACGGAACCCTAAACAATTATCTTGCTATGTGCTCCGAACAGTCCGAAAAACAGGCTTAAGAAAAATGAAACCCATTTGTTCTTAGGCATTATTATCTACCATCCATTCGATTTCATATTCCACCCCAGTAAGAGATCCTACATTTAATATGTAATCCTTAATGGTATCTTTGGCCCTTTGTGTAGCCTGTGACAACAAAGCGGTATTGCTTTCAGCTTTCGCTTTCATATCTTCCTGAGCTTTCTTTTGCGTCTCTGCACGCTCCTCGGTAGTTATTTTTGTGAACCAGCCTGTTTCGGAAACCGCCTCCGAAATAGACGCAACATCAACATCCACACCCAATATTGTTGCATTCGGGACATAAACTTTTACTTTATTACCGTTTGGCTCTATTTTCACCTTAGAAGCGTCAATGCCCAATTTGACTATCCCGTCATATTCGATCCACGCTTTTTTATAACCTATGTTTCCAAACCACTTTCCTATACCCGAAGAATCCTGCTTTAACTCGCTTGTGTTATGATAATAGCACTTTAGCGTCGCTAATTCGCATATTGCTTTTGTTTCTGAGAAATCCGCTTCCTTTTTTTCGCATCCTGCAAGCGGCAATGCTATTACCAACGATAGTATTAACAAGAGTATTTTTTTAAACATTTTCTTTTCCTCACTTACCACATAATTTTGTATCCTGCTTCTTTTAAAAGCGGTGTTAAGAGTGCAGTTATTGAATCCTGTAAGTTTGATTTGGCAGTTTCTACAAGCTTTTCATTTTGATTGGCTTCTTTCAGCGCATCCTCTTTACAATATGATAATGTATCTTTTAACTTAGCCGTGGCGTTTTCAGGTATCGTGCTGATTGAACCATCATTGATTATAACGTCGTTAATTTTAATTTCGGGTATAATTGGCGTAACAGACTTATTTTTTCTATCAATTTTAAAGTCAATATCTTTGGCATCTATTCCAGCCTTCACTGTGGAATCGTATTTTACAGAATAATCAGTTTTTTCCGGATTATTTTTTTCAGGTATGGATACAACGCCGTTGTAACAAAACTCCCCCGTTGAAAGTTCGCTTATAGATACTACTTCCCGTAATGTTGAAGTCGTGATGATTGTTCTTTTAACCGATGGCCCAAAGAAAATGAAAGCAACAATGACAACGACTATTATCGCTACCGCTGCAATTATTGATTTTAATAGTTTTTTGCTGAGCTTCATTTGTTTTCCTCCTAAAAATTAAGCGATTATTGTTTTGAAATAATTGCAATTAAAGCTTAGTCAACAATTCTGCCTTTTTATTACTGAATTCTTCCTCTGTAATAATGCCATTATCCTTTAATTCAGATAACCTTTTTAGAGTTTCAAAGACATCGTTATCTCGTGAGGTTTCATGCGGTTGTTTTTTTGTAAATAGTCCTGAAATGCCGCTTATTGTTTTTTTACCACTATCAACAAATTTGGATTTAATATCTTTTTCTTCAGCGGAATTATCAGCAGTAATGTTTTCGATTTCAATAATGTCTTTTTCCAAGTCATCTTCTGTATATCCAAAAGCTGCACTGTCGAGCGTTTTTTGCAGACGATTGGCCATAGGCATCATGGACGCAAAATTTATACTGCCTGATATAACACCGCCAATTACTGGAATCGCTTTAGAAAAGCTTTGTGCCACGGTGGTTTTTGTAACCTTGACACCTATTGCTTTCCCGATTTGCTTAACAATTGGATACCAAAAAGTTTTTGTTAAAGCTTTTTGAGGTAATTTTTTAAGTGTTGTTTTTGCAATCTGTGTAGATAAAACCCGTACCCCCGACACAGCACCGGAAACGCCAAACATAACACCGCAATATAGCAGCAGTTGGTTTTTTACTTTTTCATCATCAACCTGACCATCTCGCCAAAGATCTTGTGCACCATATAGGTAAGACAATTCTTGTGCCAACCTTAACGACATACCAAAAACTGTAGTACATCGGCCGGTATAGTGGCAGCCATTGCCAATCCACCGGGAATTCCGGCAGCAAACGAAGCAACGGAGGATTGGCTTGTGCGTTTCAATATCAGTTTGTTTGAAATAGCAGCTAATTTTTCTTTAGATACTTTTGCCTCTACCGGTCCGAAATCCAAAACATCTTCTGTAGCAAAAGTTTCAGCCAGAAACTTATCACGGCTGACTTTCACCCCGGGGATTTATACCGCTGAAGTAATAATATTTTCTAATGCTACTTCTTTTCCTGCATTGTTTTGTTCAGTCATTGTTAACATTGTTAAGCTTATTTTATATGTAATAAAACTGCAATATTACTAAGCACATTATACCATATCGTTTTCTAAATAGCAAATTAGGTTACACTAAATCACTTATGGCTCATATGCATTCGCGAAAATTACAAGCTCTTTTTCGGACGAAAGAATTGTCCGGAAAGGAGCATTTTTTATGGAATTCCTCATTCAACGTAAACCATTATACTGCAAAATAAGTGACAAATACAATGACAATGTCATTTGTTATGCCGTGTCGGAGATGGTACTATGTCATTAAACCGTTACTCGGTCGAAACTCCGGAGGTGGCATTCTTGAAAAAAGACCTTGACGGCCTTAATGGTGTGTACAGAGATATTGCCGATGAAATCGGTGTTGAAAACGCATTGGCGATATACAGGTTGTTTCGCGGAACGCAAATTTCATTCCCGAGCAGATTGTTTTCAAAGGAATACATACACAAGGCCATTATCAGTGAATATGACGGCAATAACATACCGCAATTGGCACAAAAGTATAACTACTCTGAGCGAAGCGTATGGCGCATCCTAAAAACAATGAAATAAATCTTAGGGGGATATTATGAAAAATAAAAAGAAAATCATTATTATATCGGCAGTCGGTGTTGCCGTTTTGGCGGTGGTATTGGTTTTAACGCTTGTGTGTTTTCACAGCTGGGCCGATGCCACCTGTGATGCACCGATGACCTGCAAAAAATGCGGCAAAACAAAAGGTGAAGCATTATCACATGAATGGATTGCAGCAACCTGTAAGTAAGCGAAGCATTGTTCACGGTGTGGGCTTACCGACGGCGAACCGCTTGCACACAGCTTTAACGAAGCGACTTGCAAATTACCGAAAACCTGTTCGGTCTGCGGCACTACAGAGGGGGAGCCTATCGGTAATGCCGTCAACGACTGGAAAATCACCAAAGCAACAAGCTGTTCGGAAGAAGGATAAAGAGTCGGCACTTGTGGCAGTTATAGTACCTGTGGCTGAATACTGGCATCCGCCAAGAGTAATCTTTGTTGGACCGCTTACTGCTATTTCTAAGGCATTGCCGTCATTAAAACGTACCCCATGAGCTGCATCATTATATTTAAATGCATTTTTAGTTCCAACTTTGATTGTAAGTCCACCATAAGATATGTCTTTTTTTCCGTCTGTGTCTGTTGGAACGATTGAACCATCCCTGAAATCATAGAATTTCTTCAATGATTTTACAGAAAGGCAAGGAACATATGTCTGACCTGTAAATGAAATAGTGATTGTTGTAGCTGTTTCACCTGTATAATTAAATGAAACAGAGTAATCATCTTCATTGGTATAATTTGAAGCATTGTGATAACAATCTTTTGTTTTAGCTTCTTTTGTCTCTGTGTAAGAACCATCTGCACTTGAAGCTGTTATAGAACCAGACTGGGAATACTGACAGCCACCGAGAGTGATTTTTGTAGAACCATTTACTTTGATTTCAAATGAGTTACCATCCTTAAAAAGTGTACCATGGGAACTACCATGATAGTTAAATGCATTCTTTGTACCTACTTTGATTGTTAGATTTCCGTAAGTAATGTCAGATTTACCGTCTGTATCGGTAGGAACGACAGAACCATCTCTGAAATCATAGAAAGCGTCACCGTCTTTCGTCTCAGATGTCAGTCCTTCGGCTTTGACAGTCTGTGACGAGAATGAAACTCCGGCAGGGATTGCCAGTGATACCGCCATAATCACGGCAAGTCCCGCAGAGAGTTTCTTTCTCAGATTTCTGCTTAATTTGCTCATAAAAAGCCTCCTTTTTTATAAATTTGGGTTCGCCGGATTCCTTTACGATTGGATTGTATTTATTGGCGTACCTGTTTTTATTAATATTATACAAGAAATTTTATATAACAAAAGGTTCACTTTTTTCATGGTTCAAAATTTTCCAAAAATCTGCAAAGCCGTATATTTACTGCGTTAAGCGTTACTCTTTTCAACGAATCTTTCAAGCTGTTTTTTAGCCGCACCACTTGTGATTATATCTCTTGCCTTTTCTATTGCATCTTGCATTGTGAGGTTATCAGAGGCAAGATAGATTGCTGCACCGGCATTAAGAAGCACTGCATTCATTTTTGGACCTTCTTTTCCGTCAAGAATTTCACGGGCAATTTTTGCATTTTCTTCCGGCATGCCGCCGATAAGATCTTCTTTTTTGCATCTTTTAAGTCCAAACTGTTCAGGTGTGATTTCATATGATTTGAATTCATCGCCCTTGAATTCGCAGACCTTTGTAGGTGCAGAAAGCGAAATCTCATCAATAGAATCTGTTCCGTAAACAACCATAGCACGTTTTACGCCCAGATTTTTTAGAACGTGTGCAAGCGGTTCAACAAGATCTTCACTGTATACACCAAGAAGCTGCATTGTTGCACCGGCAGGATTTGCAAGAGGTCCGAGGATGTTAAAAAGTGTCCTGATTCCCATTTCTTTTCTGACACCACCGACAAATCGCATGGCTGTATGATATTTCTGTGCAAAAAGGAAACATATGTTAATTTCTTTTAAAAGCTGTGCACTGAGTGCAGGGGCAATATCAATTTTTACACCGAGAGCCTCAAGGCAGTCAGCAGTTCCACATTTGCTTGAAGCAGCTCTGTTGCCGTGCTTTGCAACAGGAATTCCGGCTGCCGATGTAACTAGTGCAGACAATGTTGATATGTTAAATGTGTTAGAACCATCTCCGCCGGTTCCCACAATTTCAAGTACATCCATATCATTTAAAAATCTTTCACAATGGGCACGCATAACCTTTGCTGCCGCTGTTATTTCACCGATAGTTTCGCCTTTCATGGCAAGAGCAGTTAAAAATGATGCTTTCTGTGCATCAGTTGCCTGATTTGTCATAATTTCTTCCATAACATCAGACATCATTTCAGAACTTAAATCCTTACGCTGAACCAATAAACTAATAGCTTCTTTAATCATAATAATCCTCCTAGTTTTTCCGAAGGAAAAATGCGACCACTCCTGGGAGCAGAGGATTTGTCCTCCTGGTTTTTCCGAAGGAAAAATGCGACCACTCATGGGAGCAGAGGATTTGTCCTCCTGGTTTTTCCGAAGCAAAATCCGTTTTTATGCAAATAAAAAAGTCCCTGACCGAAAAACATATACAATGCTTTCCAGTCAAGGACGGTTAAAATGTACACCGCGGTGCCACCTTGATTCATAATTACTTACACACTTATTAAGATACAAACATATCTTTGGCAATTAACGTATGCCTTACGTCATGGAATACTAAGATTAAGTAAAAATCCTTTGACCATGCCCTCCGTGGTCCATTTAATGAATTGTTGCTGCCAGGTTCTCAGCTTCCCTGACTCTCTGTGAGTACATCTTTCATTTTTATCTCCACTTCAACGGTTTGCTTTATTAAATTGTCTTTATTATACGCCGTGATTTATAATTGTCAATAACTAAAATTGAATAATTTTATAATATTTTCAGATTTGAATATATCATCAAATATGAACTCCTCGGCAAGTGTTTCAAGATTATCTTCAGAATATTCAACTTCACGCGAAAAGATATGAATAATATCCATTCGGTCATCAGATGAAAAATTGTTGCCATTTTGGATGAAACGATAAATTTCCATATCACGCAGAATTGCAATATTCGCAGCTGCAAGCTGTATTTTTCCGAATAAATCATGGTCATATGAGGCTTTTAACAGATATCTGAAAATATAATATTTTAAAATATTTTCAAGCTCAGAAGTATTTTCGGCATAATATGAATTAAGATATTTAGTATATTCTTCAAAAGCCTGATTGTACTGTATTTTCATGCTTTCATGTTCGTTATTTTCAGAAGCATTCGAATTTTCAGGATGAAGAAAATCCATTATTTTATCTGTAAAATCAGGCCATTCATCTCCCAGAGTTTCTAGTTCAAGATATGCATACCATACAGATGCCATATTTTGTTCAAGTTCATTAAATGAAATCTGGCGGAAATCGCTGATAAAGCAGCTATTGAAGTCGTGCTGTTTTATTTTTTTGTATAGTTTGTTCATTGAATTGTAATCATTGTTATTAATATGGTTTTGAAAATCTGCAGCTATATTAATAATGATTATCATTTTTTGATTAAAAGTATAATCAGTTTTTTCAATTACATACATAAATTCGTCACGTAACAGCATAAGCATATCTGCAAGACTGCTGTCAAATTCACTGTCATCAAAGACATCTTCGTCGGTATCTGTTTCTGAATAAGAAAAATTGCTGCGGTCCGTTAAAATTATTTTTGCAGCCTCTTCACAGGCAAGACCGATTCCGCGTTCTTTTACATTACCGAAATATTCTGTAAAACGTGGAAACTGATCACAGACAATTCCGATATGTTCTTCCCCCAGTTCTTTATAGATGCCACACAGATTATTATTGTCAAGAAAAGGACATTTTCCGTCTTTGAGTCTGAAGCAAAGATTATCATAATCAATATTGTCACGTAATTTTTTTCCGAAATCTCCGTTTACTGTGCTGTAATACTCTGCGGTTTCTTCGTCAATGTCAATCTGCCAGCCGCCAACACAGCAATTATCTTTACATTCTGAGGAAATGCAGTGAAAATTTTTATAGTATCCCGGAGTGCGTAATTTTATTTTATTATTCATTAACATTCTCCTCAATGACTATATCTGCCGTCTGATATCGGATTATTTTTGAAAGTGAAGATAAAGGCATCTCTACCTGATAGCCTATTTTTCCGGCACTGAATATGATTGTATCAAAGTTTTCGGCTTCATGTTGAAATGTTGTAGGGAAAACTTTTTTCATTCCGATAGGTGAACATCCACCATGAATATAACCTGTAAGAGGCAGAAGCTCCTTTGATTTTAACATGTCAATTGATTTTTCCCCAACAGCCCTGGCTGCTTTTTTCAAATCAAGTTCTTTTGCAACAGGAATTACAAAAACGTAATTTTTGCCTGATTTTGCAACTGTTACAAGTGTTTTAAAAACTTTATCCGGATTTTCATTTAAGGCAGCCGCAACGTCAACACCACTTACCGCATCAGTGTTGATATAGCTGTGTGCTGTATATTTTATTTTTTTTTGTTCAAGGATACGCATTACATTAGTTTTTTCTTCCATAATTGATACTTCTTTCTTTAAATTCAACTGTCATGCCGAAGCACATGAAAAATTACATTTTTGATTAATATTTTAAACTGAGAGTGTTGTCCATTTGCTGCAGTCCCATACTTCATTTACCAGACCATCGTAAAATTCAGGCTCATGGCAGACCATCAGTATGCTTCCTTTATATTCCATTAAAGCACGCTTTAGTTCATCTTTGGCATCAACGTCAAGATGGTTGGTTGGCTCATCGAGCACAAGGATGTTGCTCTCGCGGTTAATGAGTTTACAAAGTCGGACTTTCGCCTGCTCGCCACCGCTTAATACACGAATCTGACTTTCAATGTGTTTTGTTGTGAGACCACATTTAGCGAGTGCCGAACGTACTTCATATTGTGTGTATGAAGGAAATTCTTCCCATATTTCATTGAGGCATGTATTTGTGTTATCAGGAGAACTTTCCTGTTCAAAATAACCGATTTCAAGGTAATCTCCAAGCTCAACTTCGCCGGAAACCGGTTGTATTATTCCAAGAATACTTTTTAAAAGTGTGGACTTACCAATCCCATTTGCACCAACCATGGCTATTTTACTGCCGCGTTCCATTGAAATATTGAGTGGAACCGAGAGTGGTTTGTCATATCCGATTACAAGATCTTTTGTTGTAAAAATGTATCGTCCCGGAGTACGGGCTTGTTTGAAATAAAATTCAGGTTTTGGTTTTTCAGCAGCAAGCTCAATTATATCCATATTGTCAAGCTTTTTCTGGCGTGACATAGCCATGTTTCTGGTTGCAACACGTGCCTTATTTCTTGCAACGAAATCTTTCAAGTCGGCAATTTCTTTCTGTTGCCTGTTGAATGCTGCTTCCATCTGTGCTTTTTTCATCGCATAAACTTCCTGAAATTTGTCATAGTCGCCAACATAACGGTTGAGCTGCTGATTGTCCATATGGTAAATCAGGTTAATTACACTGTTTAAAAATGGTATATCATGTGAAATCAAAATGAAAGCATTTTCATAATCATTTAAGTATCTTTTAAGCCATTCTATATGTTCGGCGTCAAGATAATTGGTAGGCTCGTCGAGAAGCAGAATATCAGGTTTTTCAAGAAGAAGCTTACCAAGTAAAACTTTTGTACGCTGTCCGCCGCTTAATTCGGTTACATCCTTGTCAAGCCCGAGGTCGAGAAGTCCTAGTGCCCTTGCAACTTCTTCAACTTTGGAATCTATCATATAAAAATCATGCATTGTGAGCATGTCCTGAATTACGCCGAGTTCTTCCATTAGGGAATTCATCTCATCCTCGTCTACATCACCAAGCTTTGCACATATTTCATTCATGCGTTCTTCCTGGCTGTAAAGAAAATCAAATGCTGATGCAAGAACTGAGCCAATAGTCATTCCCGGTTCAAGTACGGCATGCTGGTCAAGATAACCGACACGCACATTTTTCGACCATTCAACTTTTCCTTCGTCAGGCATAAGCTTTCCTGTTATTATATTCATAAATGTGGATTTACCCTCACCGTTAGCACCAACTAATCCGATGTGTTCGCCTTTCAGCAGCCTGAATGAGACATCTGAAAAGATTGCTCTGTCTCCAAAACCATGTGAGAGATGTTCTACGTTTAAAATACTCATAAATACCTTACCTTTTTATTATTTGTTATGTCTTTTTAACCTATAGTATCATATTAAATATTGAAATAAATATCAACTTAAATTTTTGTACACAGCAGGTTTTATGGAAATTGTGCTGTAATCTGCAGCATAAAGCTTTGCACTGTCATTTACTACCTGACGATAACGGTGCATCCATTTTGTTGTTATCCCTCCATATTTTGCAACATCATCCTCGCTTGCACCACCACTTAACATGTATTTAAATGCACAATGTCTCATATCCTGCATTGTAAAATCCGGAAAATCATTATTAGATTTTTTGGCCTGTGAGATATATTTTTTTAAAAGGCGTTCAGCATCACGTATTTTTAATACAGTTCCTCTTTTGTTGAAAAATATATGTCCGTCAGCTATTTTATGTATTTCAAGGTATGTAAGCAGCATTTGTGAGACATCGTCCGGTAACTTTATAATACGTGATATTCTTTTCTTTTCCGGAAAATGTATACAAAGACATTCATTTGAATCATATAATATGAAATTTGTCATCATACTGCATATTTCACCGGAAGTAAGACCACATTTTAATACTAATGAAAAAATCATATATGCCATATCGTCGCCTGCTTTTGATGAAAGATCAAGAATTGTTGATATATCATCTTCACAAGGAAGTTTATCAGTTGTAATTATTTTATTTTCATCAGGTAATATATAATCTTTAAAGTAATTAATATAATTTCTGCCGGCGTTGTTTTCACGTACACGTATATATTCGCATAACGTACGCATTACAGACATACGCATCAGTGCCGTTGAATATGATAATTTTTTGCTTTGTATTTTTTCTGTTAAATCATTGAAGTACTTTTCTGTATCAGATTCTGTCAGCTCAAGAGGAGAGTGACCTGTAATTTTTATATAAGCTTTTATAACATTATAATAATTTTTTCGTGTCTTTTCTGACAGGCTGGCCGCAAAAAAATTCCATATTGAATAAAGAAATTCATCAGTTTTATTTTTTGTTTCGTTCATAACGTGTATCCTCAAATTATTTAATTATTTTATATTTTACCACTATTGACGACATATGTCTATATTCCAACCAAAAAACCATACCACCACTCTACCTCAAAATAAACAAAAAATAATTAAGAAAGGCTTCCTGACCGCAACTTCTATTTGCATTTATTTCTTATTTTGATTATAATAAATATAATATTTTGCAATTTTACTAATGCGAGGTTATTAAATGGAACAATATTCAAGACAGTTTATCGAAGAATTGGCTAAGCACATAGATCCTGCTATTGCCGATTTTTTTAATATGAAGCATGAAATTTTCAAATTTCCTGCAAAAACTTTTACAGAATTAATTGACGAAACACTTATGGACTATCTCGAAGGCAAAACAAGCCGTGAAGATTTGATTCCTATCGTCAACAAGATTAAAAAATCCCGTCTGCAAAAACGTGCCAGATGGTACAAGTCATACATTAATGATGTTGACACAATAAGCATTGATGAACCTAAACATCCACTCTCCCATATTATAAATATGGCACGCTCACTCCCTATTGACCAATATGTCAATATGTTCGGAAATATGGAGCTTGACGAAATTATTGCACAATATAAAACAAAAGCAACCGAGTGGAAAGATAACTCGAACAGCCTTCTGATCGAATTTCCGGGACTATCAACTTTTACAAATAATTCAATTTTTAATTCATTAAAAAATGACCTTATAATAAGTGCCTGGAAATATATTGAGGCAGACCTGGCAGGAAATATTGATTCATATATGAGAATGTTCCCGGAGCAGCTTCTCAACAGACCACTCTTCTCTCCATCTTCATTTACACTTATGATGGACACAGCATCAAATAATCTTCTTAAAGAAATTATTACAGATGAAAATGGACAGGAACTTCTGGAAGTTACTGTAAATACAGGTAAGCTTACTCCTCCAAAGTCAATGGATTCTAATGATTTAAAACTTATTAATGCTTTTATCTCGAACATTAATATGCAGGAATTTTCAAGAGAAAAATCTGTTATTGTCGATCTTAATACTTTGGGCAAAGAGGTTGTTGATTATCATGTCGGAAAAAATGTACTTAACAAAATTTCCAATTCATGCCGTAAGCTTGTCGAATATAACTTCTCTTACGAAGAAGAAGGCAGCAAAATGTATTTCAACCTCTTTGATAATATTGCAATAAAGGAAGATGCCGAGCGGCCATATGCTATTGCACAATTTGGTGAAATATTAAGCAATGCTATAATCCAGAAAAAATTAATCTCAATAACCTCATCTTCATACGATGTACTGCAGAACAATCTTTCAAAGATTATTTGTTATGCATTAAAACGTGAACAGATTGCTAATCAGGAAAGCCTGACTAATGAATACAGTTATACATATTTCCAGAAGATTGTACGTTTCAAACTAAAAAATAAGAAGAAAAATCTTCAGCTTATACAAGAAAGTCTTCAGGAATTTGTAGATAACAAAATTGCTATCGAAAGTTTTGAATTAAAAAATGGTGTTTTTGTAATTCATTTTCTTCCTCTTTCACCGGCAGAAATCGAAGATTTACATTTTGACAATACTAAGGCTGTTTCGGTTTCTGATAAACTTAAATAAGCGTATTGTCTACATTTTGAATAAAATATCGTTGTCAAAACAGTCATTTAACATGTCACTAAAAAAAGAGAGTATTGTATTTATTACATGCTCTCTTTTTTTATGCAATGTACTTTAACGCTCTTTTTTAATTATATTTGTCGTTATTATTTTGTTTTTACATGTCATTTATTTATAAATATGGCATTTTTACTGGCTCTGTCTCATTTTATTTTATTTTTAATTATCTTTTTATCAACTGCAAATATGCTATCAGTTTGACGTTATAAAATAAATGTAGATAATTTTGGAGTAAAATTCTACGTAGATATATATTTAAATATCAAAAAGTAGACTAATTTGGAGTAAAAAAATGATATGTAGATAATTTTAGAGTAAAAAAGGCAATTTTTATTGACGATATTTGTCATAAATCATTTTATATGTTAATTTTATATATAATTAATCTCCTTTTTCTACATTTTTTTTCGTAAAAAAAATTTTTGATGTCTACATTTTTGGCTTAAACACTGGTTTTTTTACAAAAATATGCTACTTATAGAAAACATTAACTTATTGATGTAGATAAATTTAGAGTAAATCATGCAAAAATCTCCAGAAGACTCTACATAAAAAAAATTAAAGAAATTATGTAGATAAATTTGGAGTAAATCGCATCAAAGTTTCAAAAATGTAGACATGTATATTAAAAAAAATTCAAAAAAAAACAAAAAGTGGATAAAAACCGAGTAAAAATCCCGATTTGATTTTTTCCTTCAAAAATTGTTAAATAATGCAAGAAAGGTGGTGAGAACTGTGGATTTATTTGCTAATATCGGCAAAGCCGTGCTGATTCAATCTCTTGGTTTACAAAAAAATTATACAGAGACTGCATCAGAATCAATTAATGTTATAGACCATGATAATAACACATGTCATAATTGTAAATACTGTGATATTATAAACAGTTTTGACACGGATTCTGATACATATAAAGCGGCTCAGGTAATATGTGAAAGTTGTCCACATAAAGTTCTTACTACAAAGACCGTATATAAAAAGATATACCATAATGAAAAGAATCGTTATGGTTATAAGCCACGCTTAAAATCCAATTCAATTAAACTGCTGTTACTGCTCCATTTCTATCATCCAGATAAATTTGGTGTTATTTGTAATGTCAATTCATTACAACTGGCTAAAGAATTAGGCTGCGACATAAAGACAATTTTTAATAATCTCGAAACATTAAGCAGGTACAATTATATTTCATATTGTAAAAGTTCTACATATAATATTACCGTATGTCTTAATGATTACGAAAGTTATTATCTTCCTGCCAATAAAGGCGGCAGGGGGTTTTTTGTCATGTCTTTAGATTTATTGAAACAGATTATTCAACTTGAAAATCTGCTTACATTAAGAATTCATCTAAGAGAATTAATTGAAATTGACAATCTCAATATCAAAGCTCCTTTCACAGCTGTATCAAAAACATTTAAAGAAATTAAGCTTGTACTTCCTGATTATTGCAGACCTTGTATTATCAAAGATGCTATAAGTAAAAAATCAGATATTTTTGACATTTCAGTTAATGACAAAGTAATTCGTTTTGAGATCAATGACAACTTTAACTGCAGGCGAAGAAAAGATGAATGTTTTAATCAGTATATATCATTATTCAAAGATTTTATAGCTGATTTTAATCAGACTGTAATTTCAGTCAACAGCAGTAATGTTTTTCCTGATGACAGCTTTGATTTCTTTTCAGCTCAAAATGAAAAACAGGATATTCATTTCCAATTTATAAAAATAAAGGATTATGAATATGATGATCTTGCTCAGCTCGCAATGCAGTACTCTTATAATTATGTAATTACTGCATTGTCAACTGTTTATAATAATTACATATTACACGAACGTGAGATTACAAATCTTGGAGGTCTTTTAAGAACAATTATAATTTCTATGATTAATAATTCTACCGGACCAGGTTCACCGTCTTCTATAGGTTCTGATAATTTTTCGGCTGCTTAACCACAACAGCCTTATTTTTGTGCACATTTTTCTGTTTTTATTGTCTGTTTTTTATCACACAAAATAAATTGTATGTTTTTTATTTATTATCTGTTTTTTCTGATATTAACTACTTCCTCTTTGAATATATTTATGATACCAGCTATACCTTGATTGTAAAATATATAGAAAAATTGGGAAAGTTTTCAACATTAAAAAGAATTAATTCAACTTTATATAGATAAAAAAAAACATAAATATGAAAAAAAAATGCTATAAAATTTAAAAAATAAACACATTATTTTAAATAAACGACATTACATATACAAAAAGCAACTTGTAATAAGAAAAAAAATAACATTAAAAAAAGCAGGTAATGCCCATAATTACTGCTCTCCTGCCCTTCTTAGTTATCAATATCTGTTTTTTATATATGTATATATATATTAAATTTATAATTTACATCCATATTTTTATGAGTCATTTCATTTATACTTATTATAATAAATATTTGATAATACTTAAACCTACATATATTGTAAAAATAAAATGTAGGTTTAGAAAATATGCGTTAATTTCCTTAAAATGACATTTTTTTATCTTATTTGATAAAATCTTCATATAACATAAAAACGCTTTAATATTGCAATATACAGCGTTTTACGATATATACATTAATTAGAAGATAAATCATATATTTGATAATAAATCATCCATACGATTTTTTAAAATTTCCAATCTAACCTTGACGTCATAGTCTGTTTTTATAATATTTTTATTGTTTTTTAGTATATCAAAATTAGTTTCTAACATGGCAAGTGCCTGTTCAGCCTTTGCTATTGAATTAATCCTTTTAAGTTCAGCATCTGAAATCTGAGTTTGTCGCTGCTCTTTTTCTTTTTGCTGTTGTTTCATTTTTTCAATGTTAGTTTCTAATTTTGCCTTTTCACGTTCAGCTTTATTCTTGGCTTCAGTAATATATTTTATTTCATCTTCAAGGTCTTCTTTTGTTTTTGTTGGAAGAGGATTTTTTTCAAGCTGCTGTATACGTTCCTCAAGGTGTTTTACAGTTTCTTCCTGAACTTTAATCTGGTTAGCCGCTTCTTCTAGTTCTTTTTTGTATTTTTTAGCTTCTTCTGAACGTTCTTCTGAAATTTTCTTTATTGACTGGTATTCAGCATTGTCAATATTTCCATTTTTCTTGAGAATTTCAAGGATACTTTTTTGTGCATCTTCATCAAGACGACCAAATTTATCAGCTTGGTTTAAATCGATTCCATTGGCGTTAAGCAGTTCACTTAATTCAGGAATAAGTTTTTCTGCTGTTGTGTACTTTCTTGCCTGTCTCTCAGAAATATTAAGTTGTTTTGCTATTTCAGCATTAATATTTTTGATTTCACCTTTTAATTTTTTGGCTTCATATAACTCTTTTAAACGTGATACTTCCCAACGTTTTACCTCCATTGATGTTTCTCTTACATCATGATTGGCGGAAATAAGCATAATTTCTTCGTCTATCTCTGAAATATTGGATTTTTCAATTTTGCATGGTATTCCGGTTGGGAATAATGTATTATATTCTTTATCAGTCATCTTGCAGATTGCATGATAACGTCTTTCTCCTGAAACAAGACGGTAATTATCATTATCAGCATCATATATTACTGAAAGATTGTGGCGTAGACCGTTAATTAAAATACTTTCCATGAGAGCATCAATACCGTCCTGGCTGTATTTTTCATTTTTTGGATTAGAAATTATCTTCTCTTTTGGAATGTATTGAAAGTTGTATTCAGTTTTTGCCTGCATTTCCTTGAGCTTTTCACCACCCATATTATTAAGAACGCCTGTTTTTGTCATGCCGGCAGCAAAATTCTTCTTAGCCATTACTTTTCTCCTTTCAGATATTTCGCAAGTTCTCTAAAATGTTTATTGTCCATTAATCCGAGGTAGTTGACAAGTTCAATATAATCCTGTGCAGCACTACACCGCTTGTCATATGTGAGTAATGGTTCAAATGTTGTGTTAGATTCGCTTACAGCAATACAATTACGTATAGAGACCGGAAGGAATCTTTCACCAAACATGTTTTCATAACTTTCAAACATCTGTTTAAATAAAGTTGTTCTGCCAGCAACTCTTGTCATAAAAATACCGGCAAATTCGATTGAAAGTGAATATTTTGTATTAAGAGTTTCTATTGTATCGAGCAAAGACATAAGTCCATCATATGAGAAGTTGTCTACGCAAATCGGAGTTATTATCTTATCACTTGCACATATTGCACAGCTTGTAAGATATGATTTAAATGGTGAGTTATCTATAATTATGTAGTCAAATTTCTTTTTTAGAAAACTTAAATTATGTTTTAAATATAATTCAACATTAACTTCTTTGCTTTTATCATATATTTTGTATATTAAAGTGTTGAGCTCTCTTGATGCAGACAATATTGAAATATTTTTGTAATCTGTTTCACTGATGAATTCCAGTACAGATGATTCTCTTAACTGCTTTTCGCAGAACAAATGTTCATAATTAATATTGCTGTTATCTTCATCTTTTCCAAACATCTTAGTTGTGTTCATCTGTGGATCAAGGTCAATAAGAAGCACCTGGTAACCAGATATTGCAAGAATTTGTGCAATAGTGATTGCAGATGTTGACTTACCAACACCACCCTTTTCGTTTATTAAACTTATTACTTCTGACATTTTTGTACTTCCTTTTTTATCTTTTTTCGGAACTGAGTTCAAAAAATTATTTATAATCTTATTATACATGCTATTCTCCTAAAATCAAGTGATATTGTGTGATTTTAATGTAAAAAGAAGTTGTTTTTATAAGAAGCCATATATTTTATATTATGCAATAATATTATAGTTATGACCATATTTAAAAATGATTTATTGTATAATAAATATTTGTATAAATTATTATATTTGAATTTTTGCATCTGAATTTCAGTATCTGAATTTCATTGCCTAGATTCTCGAATTTGAATTTGATTCACGTGATTTTGAACTGAGTTCACAAAATTTTACATTAATGTAACGGAGAAATATAGGAGATGTATATATGAATTTAATTAAAATTAATTTAGCAGAGGCAGGGTAATAATTAATAAAACAATATCATGGAGTTATTTATTATAATGAATAAGATACAATTAATTGTGATTAATAGTGTAATATAGTAATATAGTTCACAAGAAAATGTAAATCACAAAATAATGCAAATTAAGAAATAATAGAATTTGCAAGATAAAATATAGGATATTAAAATGGAACTCAGTTCACTTCAGTTGTTTATGTTAAAAAATCTTTATAATACAATTTAAAAAGATATAAGTAAATTTAAAGAAGAATCAAAATATTAGGAAGTGAACTGAGTTCAAAATACACTATATGATAATGATAGATAGAACTATAAAAATATATAATATGTTATTATAAAAATCACTTAATATGTAACATAAAAACACATGTTTGAGTTTCACGTGTAACAATATTTTAAATTATATATTAGTATATTTAAGGTATTGCTATTGTGGCATTTACAGGTGTAGAATATTATAAAACTGATAGGGAGTGTGAATGTTATGCATGGTGAAATTATCACAGTGTGTGGAATACAGCTTGATTGTAATGGTGGCAATGAAAGTACATTGAAAAATGCAGAAAAATATATTGCAGAGGCTTTTAAGTATAATTCTGATATTGATTTAATTGTTCTGCCAGAACAATTTGTTAAACCTCAAGGCGGTTCATTAAAATATAATAAGTATAATGAGAGTTTTTTTGTCAATTGGCTTAAATCTGTTGCAAAAAATTATAAGGTTAATGTTATAGGTGGCTCATTTGCCCGGTTTTCAAGTGACTATGTGAGTGATAATGGAAAAAATGAAGCAGAAAAACCAACCAATATCTGTTATGTAATAAATAGAAATGGTGAAATTGTTGGCAATTATGAAAAAATTCATTTGTTTGATGCTTTTAATGTAAAAGAATCGGATGAATTTAGTTCAGGTGATAGACTTGGAATATTTAGTCTTGATATTGGAAAAGTTGGAGTATGGATATGTTATGATACAAGATTTCCAGAGATTTCAAGAGCTTTGTCATTAAGAGGAGCTGATTTGTTTTGTGTTCCGGCAGCATTCTATAAGCCAAATTCTGATCAATGGGAGATTATATTGAAATCTTCATCAATAATGAATGTTACGCCGGTTGTTGGAGTTAACCAGATTGGCGACAGACCGGATGGTAAAGGATTTTTTGGAAGAAGTATGGCAATAGATGCAAAAGGAATTATTATCGGAGGCATTTCTGACAAAGAAGGATATTTTGTGACACAGATTGACAAATCCTACACGAATATCTGCAGGCAGGTTAATCCTGAACTTAAAAACAGAAGAATTGACCTTTACAGAAAATGGTTATAAAATAAGATAAGTTGTGAGACAGATACGAAACGTTTTATTCCGGGATGTGATTTAACTGCGGGATTTTTGTTTTGTAAAATTAAGGAGGATTTTATGTTTGTATCAGAAAGCATGTATGAATTAGGCAGTAAACGTTCTGCAATCAGAGAATTATTTGAATATGGAAAGAAAAGAGCAGCTATTGTAGGAGCTGAGAATGTATATGATTTCAGTCTTGGAAATCCGACAGTTCCGGCACCTGACTGTGTTAATGAGACAATAAGGGAATTGACACAGAGTCTTGATTCTATCTCCCTTCATGGATATACATCAGCACAGGGAGATCTGGAGACAAGACAGGCAATAGCAGATTATCTTAATAATACATATGAGACAAATTTTAAGGCGGATAATCTTTATATGACTATGGGTGCAGCAGCATCACTTTCAATAGCATTTAAGGCACTTACATCATCACCAGATGACGAGATTATTGCAATAGCACCATTTTTCCCAGAATACAGAGTATTTGTTACTGCGGCAGGAGCAAAGTTTAATGTTGTAGCACCTGATACAAAAAATTTCCAGATTAATTTTGATGAATTTGAAAAATTAGTAAATAAGAATACAAAGGCGGTTATTATTAACTCACCAAATAATCCGTCAGGAGCTGTGTATTCAGAGCAGACAATCAAGAAACTTGCAGATTTTCTTAGCAAGAAGTCAGAAGAATATGGAACTCATATTTTTATTATCACGGATGAACCATATCGTGAGATTGTTTATGATGGAGTTGAAGTTCCATATGTTACAAAGTATTATAACGATACAATTGTATGTTATTCTTACAGTAAATCGCTTTCTCTTCCTGGAGAAAGAATTGGATTCATTCTTGTTCCTGATGAAGCATATGAAAGTAAGAAGCTATATGCAGCAGTTTGTGGAGCAGGAAGAGCCTTAGGATATGTTTGTGCACCTAGTCTTTTTCAGAAGGTTATTGCAAAATGCGTAGGTCAGACAGGTGATGTTAATTTGTATAAAAAGAACAGAGACTTATTATATGATGGATTGACAGAGCTTGGATATGAATGTTTCAAACCGGACGGAGCATTTTATATGTTTGTAAAAGCATTAGAATCTGATGCTGAGAACTTCTGTGAAAAAGCAAAAGAGGAGGATTTACTTCTTGTTGCGGCAACAGATTTTGGATGTCCGGGATATGTAAGAATATCTTATTGTGTCGACGAAGACATGATTAAGCGTTCATTTAAGGCATTTAAAGCTTTAAAAGAAAAATACGCGAAATAATTAATTCTATTTCAGAGAATCAAAATATAAAATAAAATAATAAATTGAAAGACACATGTGTAATGATTATCGTTATCGGAAATCATTGTATATGTGTTTTTTATTTGCCAGGATAGAATAATCGTAATGAAAAAATGTATCAATAAAGCACTTGACGTCAATATTTAAATATAATAATATAGCTGTGGTTAGTTAAGTCTAACTTTTATAAGATTAAACTAAATCAAATAAAAATCTTATAAGGAGGCTGGAATGAGTCAGGAAATATTTGAAATCGTTAAACAGATGAATCTTGATAATCTTGAAGTTCAGATTGCTTTACAATGTGCACCTCTGATAAGTGGTTTAAGATTTTCCAATCTATTTAATGTAAATAATGAACAGGCAGATTATCTTATCAGCCTGATGAATGAGATGCATATTTCGTGGAAGATTCTGTTCGGAGGCAAAGAAAAGTTGACAATGCTTCTGTATAAAAAAGATATTCTTGAAAATTATTTTTCTGATATACGTGTGAAAAATATTCTGAAAAATAGCGGATATGAAAAGAATATCGTAGACGAAGAAGATATTTCAGGACTTATAGACACATTTGCAGACAGATATTGCTGCTACATGCAGACGAAGAAATATTTTCCACATGAAATGGGCTTATTTCTAGGGTACCCGGTTGAGGATGTAGAGGGATATCTAAAAAACAATGGTGAGAACAGTCTTTATACAGGATATTGGAAAGTGTATGAGGATGTTGCGGCAAAATCATCGCTTTTTGAAAGATTTGAGAAAGCAAAAGAGCAGATTATATGGTTTCTTGCTCAGGGAGTAAGCATAAAAAATCTTGAAAATATTGCACTATAATAGTGGGAAAGAGGTAAGAAATGAGCGAAATTAAAGTTATTTACTGGTCACAGTCAGGAAACACAATGTCAATGGCAAATGCAGTTGCTGAGGGAATTAAGGAGGCAGGAAAAGAAGCAGCAGTTCTTGAAGTATCAGCAGTAACAGCAGCAGATTTGAATGACGATATGGTATTTGCACTCGGATGCCCGGCAATGGGGGCTGAAGAACTTGAAGAGACAGAAATGGAGCCATTTGTTGCAGAACTTGAAGGTTCTGTATCAGGTAAAAAAATAGGCTTGTTTGGCTCTTATGGCTGGGGTGATGGGCAGTGGATGAGAGACTGGGCATCAAGATTTGAAAATGCAGGTGCTGTTATTGTCGGTGGTGAAGGTGTTATTTGTGTAGAAGCACCTGATGATGAAGCAGTAAATGCATGTAAAAAGCTTGGAAATGAACTTGCGGCAGAATAGAAAAAGCACGAAAGGAGTTTTATATGTCAATTTGTATTATTGGTGGAAATGAAAGAATGGAAAGACAGTATGTGAACATATGTAAAAAACACAACTGTAAGGCAAAAGTATTTACAAGAATGAAAGGAAATCTGAAAGACCAGATTGGAAGTCCTGACTTGATAGTTTTATTTACAAATACTGTATGCCATAAAATGGTAAAATGTGCATTGGCAGAGGCTGAAAGATGTAATGCAAATGTTATAAGATGCCATACGAGCAGTCAAAATGCGTTAGAAGAGATTCTTGCAGGAGTTAATGCATAATTTATAGATATTTAAGGTTGTTCATATTGATTACCGGATGATTTTTTAATAAAATAACAAATTTTAAAAAAATTGAAACTGATTTTAACTAAGCTTCGTATAAAGATATAGAAAGAAATAGCAAAAGATTTTATATCAATCGGAGAGGTTAAAAGACAGAGGTGATAGATATGAAAAATATCAAAGAAACAATTATAAAAAAACAATATGTGGCTGTTATCTTTTTTCTTGGTCTTATGTTAGTAATGGTTATAAGAATGGGAAAAAATATTAAAACTTCAGAAATCAAAAGTTCAATTGAAATGAAGACACAGGATGAACTTGGAGAAAAATTTGCAGCTGAATACATTGGGTTTAACATGGATGATAGTGCGTCAGAATCTGGAGTAGAAACAGAAGTAGAGACAGTGTCCGAATCTGAAGAAGCCTCAGATTATCAATATCCTTCCGGATGGCTGGATTCATTTAACGATAAAGTGGAAGAGTTAAAGCAGATGTTTCCTTCGGGTAAATATTGGAATCATATGGACGTTGAATCAGACGGAACAGATTACCTTATGGTAACAGATATTCCGTGCAATCATACAGAAAATGGAGAAGCATATTGCAATCTATATAATGGGATGTCTGACGACGCATACGTGTATAAGGATACAAGTACGCAGTGCTGGGGATTTGCAAGTTATCTGAGTGATTATATTTTTGGAAGTGATGCAGCGGCTAAGCGATTTTATAATTACGATAGTCTCAGAGTTGGAGACCAGGCAAGGATTCAGTGTGATTCACATACGGTATTTATACTCGAAAAAACAGATGATTATGTAATTGTAGCTGAATGTAATGCTGATTATGAAACGTGTATGATTAGCTGGGGTAGAAAGATTATGCGTGAGGATTTACAGGGATATTACATAACCAGATGGAATTGAAAATAATATAAATTGATAATGAGACTTCTGTGATAAACAGAAATTAATAATCCCGTGGCAGTTAGTTATACGATAAACTGCCGCGGGATTTTTGTGTTGCATTGTGGGTATGGAAAAATGTGTTAGAATCAGATATATATTACATATAAATATGTTATAATATTAAATATTAACAGTAGTTTGCATTAAATGTTTATAAGGTATTATTGCTGATATAAATTGGCCAGCTAATTGTTAATAATTCAATAGCAAATCAATAACAGAAAATAAACGAATTTATAGAATCGATAGGAGAGATAGGATGAAGTGGGGAATTTTGGCTACAGGTAATATTGCAAAAAAATTTGCATCAACCATAAATCAGATGGGTAAAGAAAATGAACAGCTGGTAGCAGTCGGTTCACGTCACATTGAAAGTGCAAAAGCATTTGCTATGGAGCATGATATTCCAAGATATTATGAATCGTATGAAGCACTGGTTAAAGATCAGGATGTTGAGGCTGTTTATGTTGCGACACCAAATACTTTACATTATGAGAATTGCAGGTTATGTCTTGAGCATGGCAAGCATGTATTGTGTGAAAAGCCGTTTACAATAAATGAGAAACAGGCACAGGAGCTGTATAGTATGGCAAGGGATAGGCATCTATTTATTATGGAGGGATTATGGATATGGTTTCTTCCATTGTATGCTCGTTTGCACAGTATCATACAACAAGGAACAATAGGCGAAATAAAACATATTTCATGCCAGTATGGGTTTGTTGCAACAGGTGCTAGAAAAGACCGTAAATTTGATTCGGGTCTTGGCGGAGGTGCTCTGTTAGATATTGGAATATACAATTTGGGATTTTTGCGTATTATATGCGGACAGGATCCGCAAAATGTTGAAACTCTGAAAGTGAATCTCAATGAGTATGGAACTGATGATTATAGCTGTTTGAAATTTAAATACAGCGATGGCTTAACTGCTGAATCAGTTCAGACAATAGGACAGGAATTGAAACGTAATGCAAGAATTGAGGGAACAAAGGGAAGCATATTTTTGCCGGATTTTCAACACGCTGAGACTATGATACTTGAGGTGGAAGGAAAAGAATCAGAAACAATAGATTGTCCGGTTGATATAAATGGCTTTGAATATGAAATCAGGGAAGCAAGCAGATGTGTAAAACTTGGGTATTGCAGTAGTGATGTATATACAGCTAAAGATAGTATAGCACTTACACGGTTGATGTATGATATCCGTATGAGCTGGAATATGATATTTGATGGCGAGACACAGGTTAAAACAAAATAAATAGATTATTCTAAATAAATTGATATTGCATGACAATAAATAATATACTTTATAAAGAGGTAGTGAATAGGCTATAGGATAATGAGGAAGATATATGGGAGAGTATTTTAATTGGATTAATCTTGATAAAAAAGAATACATAAGTCCGGGTGATTTTGATATTGGATATAAAGGATACGAGTCAGTATATATAAATAATGCTCTGCTTTGTTCATTAAAAGAGTTAATGGGCAATGAATGGAAGGGTAGTAAAATCATATTCTTAGGTGATGAATATGACCAATCCAGTATAAACATACCGGACATGTTAAATGTCATATTACTGGACGACAAGTTTGAAGGCAATTTTATGGATTACACATATGAATATTTCAAAAATGTATCATGCAAGTTTGAGGCAGCAAGGAATGATGTGACAGAAGAAATTTCAATTTTTATGGAAAGAATCAGGCGAGGGGAAAAAGATTTAGTAAATGAATATGGTGTTGACATTAATAATCCATTTGCAGGAATGTTTGGCAGAAAAGGGAAATCATACAAATATACGATTAATTACAGCAAAGGCGTGGCATATTGTCTTGATACAACAAAGATTATTACATTGGATGACAGCGTAACTGATAATATAGATCCTCTGCCTGTTTTATTAGGGTGTGGAAGAACAATGCAGCCTGGGGAATGGTTGGGCGATTCTGTGGGAGTTAGTGATTCGTTAGATACAGGAATTACACTATTGGATAAAATAAGGATTCTGTGGTGAGGCGGAATAGTTTTTTTGAGGAAGATATAGGTATGTTGCAGCCACAGCACTTACGTAAAATCCCTGCTGTCAAGGACGATTGTAAAAGGACCGTCGTTTTCAAGGCGTACTTTCATATCAGCACCAAAAATGCCTGTTTCAACTTTTGGTATGCGTTCGCGGCATAATTCAATAAATTTTTCATACAATTCGTTGGCTGCGTCAGGTGAACCGGCATGTACAAAGCTTGGGCGGTTTCCTTTGCGGCAGTCAGCATATAATGTGAACTGGCTTACGATGAGCAGTTCTCCGCCAACATCAGTGATTGAAAGATTGGTTTTACCATTTTCATCTGCAAAAATTCTTAACTTTACTATTTTGTCAACAAATTTTGGGAGCATGTCAGATGTATCGGTCTCACATGCACCAAAAAGAATAAGAAAACCTTTTCCTATTGAACCGACAATTTTATTATCAACAGTTACATCTGCATTATTTACGCGTTGTATTACAAATTTCATTATAAATTTCCTCTTAAAATATTTTAATTGATTTTATTATTCTATCATTGCAAGCGGTATACTGCAATTATTATTTGACGTGTGGAATGGATGCACAGTAAGTAATATAGCTATAAGGTATTTTAAATGATAGTATATAAATATTTGCCAAGAGTGTAAATACGGAGTAAAATAAATAAAGATTATGAAAGGTGAAAATGGTGATTTTATGGAAAATGTATTTACAAGTGAAAAAAAACTTGGCTTTGGACTTATGAGACTGCCGCTTCTTAATCCGAATGATGGAAGCAGTATTGATATTGAACTTACAAAGAAAATGGTTGATACATTTTTGGAAAAAGGATTTACATATTTTGATACAGCGTGGATGTACTGCGGATTTAAAAGTGAGAATGCAGCTAAGGAGGCTCTTGTATCACGTCATCCGAGAGAAAGCTATACGCTTGCAACAAAACTGCATGCTGGCTTTATAAAGACACTTGAGGACAGAGATAAGGTTTTCAACGAACAGAGAGAAAAAACAGGCGTTACATATTTTGATTATTATCTTCTTCATGATGTCGGTGTTGACCATTATGAGGTATACAAGAAGCTTGACTGTTTTAACTGGCTTGCTGATAAGAAGAAACAGGGACTTGTAAAACATATGGGATTTTCGTTCCATGATAATGCAGAATTGCTTGATAAGGTACTTACAGAGCATCCAGAGATGGAATTTGTCCAGCTTCAGATTAATTATCTTGATTGGGACAGTGAGGCAATTCAGTCAAGAAAATGTTATGAAGTTGCGACAAAGCATGGCAAGCCTGTTATAGTTATGGAGCCTGTAAAGGGCGGAACGCTTGCTAATGTTCCAAAGAAAGTTGAAGAGGCATTCAAAGCATATAATAAAGAAATGTCAATACCTTCATGGGCTATAAGGTTTGTTGCAAGCCTTCCGAATGTGAAGATGGTTCTTAGTGGAATGAGCAATATGGAGCAGCTTCTTGACAATACAGGATATATGCAGGATTTCAAACCTCTTAATGATGAGGAACAAAAAATAGTGAAGGATGCTGTTAAGACAATTAATGAGAGTATTGAAATTCCTTGTACAGGATGTTCATACTGCACGGACGGCTGTCCTAAGCATATTGCTATTCCAAAGTATTTTTCCCTTTATAATGCTGACAAGCAGGAAGCAGAGGGAAAGGGATGGACACCGCAGGGTGAATATTATGACAGGCTTACTAATAATTTTGGAAAAGCGAGCGATTGTATTGCATGCGGTCAATGTGAGCGTGTCTGTCCACAGCATCTTCCGATTATTAATAATCTTAAAAAAGTTGCCGCTTATTTTGGAAAATAAAATGTTTTACAAAACGTGATTTTGTGATATAAAATACAGGGCAATATTTATTTGATATAAGATTCAATGTAATATCTATAAGAAATGGAGATATATTATGAAAGTTTTAATGTTAAACGGCAGCTGTAAGAAAGAAGGCAATACTTACAATGCTCTTCTTGAAATTGGAAAGCAGCTTGAAAAAGAAGGAATAGATTATGAGATTTTCCAGACAGGAAGTGAGCCTGTAAGAGATTGTATAGGCTGTGGCGGATGTGCAAGTGGTAAGTGTGTATATACGGATGATGCTGTAAATGAATTTGTTGAAAAAGCAAGAACAGCAGACGGATTTGTTTTTGGTACCCCTGTATATTATGCACATCCAAGTGGACGTGTATTGTCATTTCTTGACAGAGCGTTTTACAGTGGTTCCGGAGCATTTAAGTTTAAGCCGGGTGCATCTGTTGCTGTTGCAAGACGTGGCGGAACATCAGCTTCATTTGATGTAATGAATAAATATTTTGGTATTTCACAGATGCCTGTTGCAGGTTCTACATATTGGAATATTGCACACGGACGCACTCCGGGCGAAGTGGTAAAAGATGCCGAGGGAATGCAGACAATGCGTAATCTTGCAAAGAATCTTGCATGGATGATGAAATGTTTCGAGGCAGGAAAAAATGCCGGTATTGAACTTCCGGATACAGAGTCTGGCAACAGAACAAATTTTGTAAGAGAAGATTTATAAAATAATACATATCGGGAATTATATATGAGTAAGAAAAAGTTATTTAATATAGACAAAAATGACCTTATGTTTAACAACAAGGTTTTATTTGCATTGCTTATACCAATAGTAATTGAGCAGCTGCTCAATTCTTTTATGGGAATGGTTGATACTATGATGGTAAGCAATCTGGGGAGTCAGGCAATATCAGGGGTGTCACTTGTCGATTCGGTAAATAATCTTATTGTTCAGTTGTTTTCGGCAATGGCGACAGGTGCGGCAATTATCTGTTCGCATTATATAGGTATGAAGGACAAAAAAGGGGCAAATAAGGCAGCAAGACAAGTTGTTCTTACAGTTGCGGTTATAGCAATTGTCATAACAATTATAGGACTTTTGTTTAGAAGACCGATTCTTAGTTTTATATTTGGTAAAGTAGAGCAGGATGTTATGGATAATGCAGTTACATATTTCTTGTATACAGCACTGAGTTATCCGTTTCTTGCTTTGTTTAGTGCCGGTTCGGCGATTTTCAGGTCATGCGGTAATTCGAGATATCCGATGGTTGTCTCAATTATTTCCAATCTGATTAATGTAACCGGTAATGCAATACTTATGTTTGGGCTTAATATGGGTGTTGCAGGAGCTGCGATTTCAACACTTGTATCAAGAATTTTCTGTATGGTTGTTATTTTCATTGCACTTTCCAAGCCTAAACTTGAGATTGTGGTTTCACAGTATTATACAATCAGACCAGATTTTAAACTTATTGCATCAATTCTTGCGATTGGTGTTCCGTCGGGAATTGAAAACAGCATGTTTCAGTTCGGTAAGCTTGCGATACAGTCAACAGTTTCTACGATGGGAACTGCAGCTATAGCAGCACAGGCTATGACGAATATTCTTGAAAATGTCAATGGTATTTTCGGTATCGGAGTAGGAATGTGTCTTATGACTGTGGTCGGGCAGTGTATGGGTGCCGGACGGAAGGAAGAGGCAAAGTATTATATCGTAAAACTTGCAGGAATTGCAGAGGTTGGAATTATAGTATCATGTCTTCTTGTTTTTGCACTTGTAAAGCCTATTACGATGCTTGGCGGCATGGAACCTGAGAGTGCAAAAATGTGTATAGAAATGGTTGGTGCAATTACAATAGCAAAACCTCTCGTATGGGTACTTTCGTTTGTTCCGGCATACGGAATGAGAGCGGCAGGCGACGTGAAGTTTTCAATGATAACGTCGATTATCACTATGTGGGGCTGCCGTGTTGCATTGTGTATTGCTCTTGTAAGGATTTTTAACATGGGACCGATGGCGGTATGGTACGGAATGTTTGCTGATTGGACAATCAGAGGAATTATATTTACTACAAGATATTTCAGTGGTAAATGGATGAAAAAAGTTATTGCGTAGAAAAATAGTATATAGAAGGAAAAGGACTTGTACATAATGGACATGCAAATATCACATAGTATTTGCACTAAAGTTTAGAAGAAAGGTTATATACAAGCAAATAAGAGCAGATATAGGTCACATATTGAGTGAATTATGTAAAAGAAAAGGTGTAGAAATAATAGCAGTAGAGTGTATGCCAGATTATGTTCATATGTTTGCGGGTATACCACCGAAGTACAGTGTATCGGAAATAATGGGATATTTGAAAAGAAAGAGTTTTTTGATGGTATTCGATAGACATGTAAATTTGAAGTATAAGTATAGCAATAGACATTTCCGGTGCAGAGGATATTGTGTCGACACAGTAGGTAAGAATGCAAAGAAAATTGAAGAGTATGTAAAAAATTAGATGCAGGAAGATTTGGAATATGATCAGATGTCACTGAAGGAATACATCGATCTGTTTACTGGTGAGCCGGTAAATAAGGCATAATCTAAAGCCCTTTAGGGCTTGCCAGTGGTAGCTATGTACATGGCAAATCTTCAATGGCTCTTTAGAGCCGGCTAGTACCACAGGCTTGTAGCCGCAGAGTAAACCACCAGCTGAGCTGGTGGTCATGATTTTTTAATGTGTTATAATATAAAAAAATATTTTGAGGTGAAAATATATGAGTAACATAGATATTAATTCTGAAATTCGCACACAGCAACAGATTACAGACTCTGGAAATCCGAGAAAGCCAACAGGTGATGACGGTCAAAAAATGCTGGAACGCATGAATGAGAGTCATTATGCAGTCACGGGCTGGGCGTTGGAACATTGGAATATAAATGAAAGTGACATAATACTTGACATTGGCTGTGGCGGAGGTGCCACATTAAAAAGAATGAGTGACAGTGTCGTGTCAGGTCATTTAACTGGTGTTGATTATTCGTCTACATCGGTTGAAATCTCAAAGGAAACTAATTATGATTCTGTAAAAAGCGGAAAAACAGACATAATTGAAGCGTCTGTTGAGTGCCTTCCATTTTTGGATAATTCATTTGATAAAATAATTACGGTTGAAAGTTTTTATTTCTGGCCACATCCGCAGGAAAACTTAAAAGAGGTGTACAGAGTTCTGAAAACAGATGGAACTTTTTTGCTTGTGGCTGATATTTATGGCAAAGATGGATTAGATGTGCAGATTTTGGAAAATATAAAAAAATTTAATCTGTATAATCCAACACCTGACGAATATAAAAAATTATTTGAAAATGCTGGATTTATAGATGTTAAAGTGCATATAAAGGAAGATGATAACTGGATATGTATTGAAGGTCATAAATAAGAAGTGTAATGTGAAAGTCTGGGAATATTGGTGAGATGTTCTCAGACTTTCACTCTTATAACATAATTGATATAAAAAATATCATAAAAGTATTGACAAAGCATATGACATGTAATAATATATTAATGCAATAATAAATATATAAGGAGGTCTGCCTATTGATCAATGAACCATTACTAAACCGGAACCATAAAGACGTCTTGTTTCGGTTTATCTTTAAAAATCCTAAGGATTTACTATCTTTGTATAATGCGTTGAACGGTACTGACTATACGGATGTATCTGATTTGACCGTTACTACTCTTGAAGATATTGTCTATATGTCTTATAAGAATGACATATCTTTTATTCTTGGAAGTGAGATGTCACTTTTTGAGCATCAGAGCACGTTCAACCCAAACATGCCGCTCCGTGGATTGTTTTATTTTTCAAGTCTTTATAAAAAGTATGTGGCTGAAAATAATATCGACATCTACTCATCAAAACGGGCACAGATTCCAATACCACGCTACATAATATTTTACAACGGTCGTCAGGAGATGCCGGAAAGGTGTACGCTGAGGCTGTCGGATGCGTTTTCTAAAGTCTGCGACACTACGGAAGATAAAACGTCCCAATTTATTTTTCA